>NZ_JACJOT010000008.1:1500000-1693805 GCF_014695715.1 Microcoleus sp. FACHB-68 | reverse complement strand
TGTAGCATTGTCTGCCACGACGATGCCCGTTTTTAGCGGTTTGAGTGGAGTGACATTGAGGACATTTCATGACTTTATTGTATTCCACCTAGCATTACTTTTTCAGCAACGCCAAAAACTCTTCCATTCTCCCCGATAAACTCGTCATACTAGAGCTAGCACTCTTACTTCACCAGCCTTAACGATGTGTGGACGATACAGCTTGAGCGTGCAAGCCGAGAAAATAGCCGAATACTTTGCAGTTAAAGACGTGCCACAGGTGCCGGCGCGTTACAATATCGCACCCACCCAACAAGTCGCAACAGTGTCTCTAACGGATGGACAACCTCACCGGCAGTTTCAGTGGATGCGCTGGGGTTTGATTCCCAGTTGGGCGAAAGATATTAAAATTGGGGCGCGTTTAATTAATGCTAGAGCCGAAACCGTAACAGAGAAGCCGGCCTTTCGCACTGCCTTTAAGCGTAAACGCTGCCTGGTTATTGCCGATGGATTTTATGAATGGCAAAAAGTCGGTAAGCAAAAACAGCCTTACTATTTCCAGATGAAGGACGGTTCACCGTTTGCTTTTGCCGGCTTGTGGGACTCATGGCAACCCCCAGAAGGCGAAACGATTGTATCCTGCACCCTTCTGACAACAGCCGCTAACGAAGTGTTGCAGCCGGTGCATGATCGAATGCCGGTGATTTTGCAGCCTGAAGCCTACACTCAATGGCTTGACCCTCAAAACAAGAATCCAGAAGAACTTTTGCCACTACTGGAACCCTATCCAGAAGCAGCTATGAAAGCTTATCCAGTCAGCACCTTAGTCAATAGCCCCACCAACGATGTGCGCGAATGTATTGAAGAGAGCGCTTAAATTGAGCGGATTTACTAAAAATTATTATCATAAATAATTACAAAAGTGAGGGATAGAAACAGCAAGTTTATTTTATTTTGAATGTTATGAATTTTTCCAAAATTAGAGTATTTAAGGAAGAGATAGCTAGGTAAAATTTATTAGTTTTTTTAGCAATTTCAATTGAATTTAAACCTACTCAAAAAACTTCTAACAAATCCGTATAATTAAACTCTTTTGGCTAAGCCTAATCTTGCTCAAGCAAGGAGTATTAACCGTTTCAAAAACTGCATCGGCTATTATTATTCTTGTGAAGAAGACTTCAGCTATTAGCTTAGAAATCGATTCCCAGGTGGTTAGGCAGTAAGGCTATCAGCCCGTCGCCGGAGATTGAAGTTCCGGGGCAAAACGCTAAATTCAATTGAAACGAACTGAAAGCTTATTGATTTAAAAGCTAAAAAGAAAACACCCCAGCCGATTACTAATCGTTTGGGGTGCTTAAGGATTTGAATTTCATCCTGTTTAGGAATGTTTCAACCTGTAAATGCTTTTTTGCGAGTCAAAATTTTGCATCCACACTTAAGTTTTACTGGTTGAGTTGAGATGTTGTGATCAAGAACTGGGGGCGAAGAAAGTAAGCCGCCCCCAAGTTAGCTGTTTTAGATCAGAGTGAAATCAGCGCTGGTGATTGAGCTGGCTTGTACACCTGTGAGGGTAGCAACCAGTTCGTCGCTGCCGGCAATCTTGATCAAGGTGTCGTTAGCTTGCGCGTCGCTGCCTTGAACAATCGTTAACCCCTCGAAGGTTAAACCGGCAGACAAGCTGAAGGAATCTTGACCGATGACGAAGTCAACGACCGTGTCAGCACCCATACCGGAAGCGAGTGTGAAGACATCGTTACCTTCACCACCGATGAGCACGTCTGCGCCACCGCCACCGATCAGGATGTCATTACCCATGTCACCGTAGACAACGTCATCACCCATGTCACCAGTGATCCAGTCAATGTCTTGACCGCCCCGGATAATGTCGTTACCTTGGCCACCATACAGACTGTCGTTGCCGGTGTTGCCGTTGAGAGTGTCGTTGCCGGCGTTGCCATACACGTCCTCATGACCGTCGCCGCCAGCGATTGCGTCACCGCCTTCACCGCCCAGGGCAGTGTCAGAACCCATGTCACCCTCGATCATGTCATCACCGAGGTCGCCAGAACTCATGTCATCGCCTTCGCCAGACAAGACAGTATCGCTGCCTTCACCGCCGTAGGTCGTATCGTTACCTGTACCGGCATCGATGGTATCTGCGCCCTCGTTGCCGTAGCCAGCGTCGTCACCGTCGCCACCGAGGATTGTGTCACTACCGCCACCGCCGAGGCAGGTGTCTTCACCGGCATCACCCGTGACGATGTCGTCACCCTCATCACCCATAGAGGTGTCGTGGCCTTCGCCACCGAGGACTGTGTCAGCGTCGTCTCCACCTTCAACGATGTCATCGCCAGTGCCACCGTCGATTACGTCCTCACCCTCATCGCCAGTGCCCATATCGTTGCCATCGCCACCGACGATAGTGTCAGCGCCTTCTCCGCCTAGGCAGGTGTCATAGCCACCGTCACCCTCGATTACGTCGTCGCCTTCATCTCCACTACCGGCATCGTCGCCGTCGCCACCGCCTAGTGTGTCATCGCCTTCTCCACCAGTGCCGGTGTCGTTGCCGGTGCCACCTTCAACTGAGTCGTTACCGTCGCCACCGCCTAGAGTGTCATTGCCTTCGCCACCATCAACGGTGTCTTCGCCTTCTGCGCCTTCGCAGGTGTCATCGCCTTCGCCACCATCAACAGTGTCGTCACCGATACCACCATCAACAGCGTCATCGCCTTCGCCACCATCAACAGCGTCATCGCCTTCGCCACCATCAACGGTGTCTTCGCCTTCTGCGCCTTCGCAGGTGTCATCGCCTTCGCCACCATCAACAGTGTCGTCACCGATACCACCATCAACGGTGTCGTCACCGGCCTCGCCACTGGCGTCATCGTCGCCGTCGCCACCTACGATGGTGTCAGCGCCATTTCCACCTTCGCAGGTATCGTTGCCGGTATCACCCTCGATTGTGTCGTCGCCTTCGCCGCCATCAACGGAATCGTTACCTTCACCGCCGGAAGCAATATCGTTGCCGACACCACCGATAACTGTATCGTTGCCGACATCCCCGTCGAGATCGTCGTCACCGTCGTCACCGTCGATCACGTCGTCGCCTTCGCCGCCGGTAGCAGTGTCGTCGCCACCACCACAATTTAAGGTGTCATTGCCGGCTCCGCCTTCGATGGTCTCATCGCCTTCGCCACCGCCGAGGGTATCTTTACCGCCGCCGTTACCGCCGCCGTTGCCGCCGCCGTTGCCGCCGCCTGGGAACTCGCCGCCGGTTGCACCACCGCCTGGGAATTCACCGCCGGTTGCACCACCGCCTGGGAAGGTTGGACGAGGAATCCCACCGCCATTGCCGCCACCGCCAACAGTGTCTTCGCCGCCGCCACCGCCAACAGTGTCTTCGCCGCCGCCACCGTCTACAGTGTCTTCGCCGCCGCCACCGCCAACAGTATCTTCGCCGTCGTCAGTGTTGAGGTCTTCGATTAAGGCTTGACCGACTTCCTCCTCACGCCAATCTTTTTCGGGGTCGATATATTCGTCAATGGTTTCCGCTGTTCCGACGGCACCTGTGACTTTGAAGATGATGTCGTTGTAGTCTTTATCTGAGTTTTCGTTACCAACATACACGTCTTCCATGACGAAGACGCTGCCTTCGCCGGTGACATCAGCAAGTTGGCCCACCTGGAAGGCATCATCTGGGTTGGCCGTAGCCATCGAGAACAACGGATACTTGTCACCGTCAGGGGTAGCATCTTCAGCGAGTTCTTGCACTGTACCATTGGGCACCAGCATGACGCCAAATTTACTGCCGGCAGTCATTTCAAAGGTTTTCGGCCCTGCATATTCTCCTTCATTGAAGTTTTCTTCCCAAGGCAGGACTCCCTCAGATTTGGCTCCTTCTGATCCGTCTTTGATTACTACATAACCTTGAGCCGAGTTGCTTGCAGCCCGAGTAGCCGCTTCTTGGATAAATTCTTCGGAACCTGGTTCATACTCTTCCATTCCTTCCAGGTTGAAGATGCCGACTTCGCCGGTATAGCTGCCGCCGTCCCATTCAAAGCTGATGCTGACTTCGCCACTTTCTCCAACTACGAAGGTTCCAGATTCAAATGTGGAGTTGCCGCCTGGTAAGGTGCTGGTGCCTTCGCCGCCTGGTAAAGTGCTGGTGCCTTCGCCGCCTGGTAAAGTGCTGGTGCCTTCGCCGCCACCCAGGGTGTCGTCGGTGCTGCCTGGTAAGGTGCTGGTGCCTTCAGCGCCACCTAAGCTGTCTGTGCTGGTGGTGCCTGGTAAACTGCTCTCGCCGGAGGTAGCAATGATGGTATCGTAGTCGACGGCGCCGCTTAGAGTATCGCTTTCGCCGCCGGGTAAGGTGCTGCCACCTGTTGTGTCTTGGCCGGTGCTGCCGTTTAAAGTATTGGTGCCGGTGCTGCCGCCTGTTGTGTCTTCGCCCGTTGCTGTCATAACGGCTGTCTCGTCAACCGGCTCGGTGGTGGGGGTTGGCTCGGTGGTGGGGGCTGGCTCGGTGGTGGTGCCTCCGCTGAGACTATCGTTGGTGGTGCCGGTTAAGGTATCGTTCGGTTCCATGTTGAATCTCCCTTGATTGACTCTTCTATTAGGATTTGATATTGGCTAGATCAGCCTTAGATGCTAATACCCTAAGATGCTCGCTCGTTCTTAGTTACTTCTTAGAAAAGAGCGTTTTAAATTGCCCTTTCCCCTCAAGACGCGTCCGATTTATAAATGTTTCCCCGTTTCAAAAAAAATATTTTAAAGAAACGGTAAAGCTTTAACCAAGAGGTTTTCGAGCTTTTCTGCTAATAAATCTTTCCCTCGGACGACCTTTAAAAATAAATGTCCCTTACTTCAATATTTAACAGCATTACAGCAAATTAGGTTTCAGTTAATATACCGATTTATTGCAAGGAGTTTGGCTCAATATAGGTGTTTACTAAGTGGTTATATTGTGCTTCAGTTAATATGCGGAAGCCTTCTATAAAGTTTTCTTTAAAATTTCAGTAACCTTACTGAGGTACTTTGCGTAATTTCAGAATATTTTTTTTTAAATTTTCTGGCTGAATGAGAGCTACAAATGAAGAAATCAAAGATTTTGTTTTATATATGCAAGTTAACAAGCGATAAAAAGCTTTAAAAGCCTAGTCAAATAGAAAAGTAAATAGGGAAAGAATCGCAAAATAAAAAAAGAAGGGCTGGAGATAGCCGGCAAAGTCTGTCGGCTAGCGGCGATCAGCTACAAGCCGTTGAAAACCTCACCGTGCTATCGGACGAAAAAAACCAACCAGCTACGGGCTGGTTGGGGTTATTGAGGATTTTGGGGGGCGGGCAGGAAGATTGGCAGTCCCTGGTAAACGCCCGCCGGCAGGGACGACCTTAAATTAGCAGTGCTAGAGGAGAGTAAAATCAGCAGTGGTGAGGGAACCGGCTGGCATTCCAGTGATAGAGGCTAAAACTTCATCAGTGCCGGCACTCTGAATTGAGGCGGCTGGGGGTTGGGTGCCGGTATCTTGAGGTGCGCTGAGCTGGGTTAATGTTAGACCATCAGCTAATCCGACTAAGTTTTCACCGGCAATAAAGTTTGCAATGGTGCCAGTGTCGATGCCGGCTGCTAGTCCCGAAGGATCTTGGCTGCTGGGGATGATGTCGTTGCTTTGAACTGATGTCAGGCTATCGTTGCCGGCATTAGCCATAACCTCTACTGTGCTACTGCTGCCGGTGAGGGTGTCTTCGTGGGTGCTATCAGGAAGGTTAACCGGCTGTTCACTGACAGTTTGTGTGTCGGTGTTGTCACCAGTTGAGCCAATTTCCGGGGTAGTAGTGACAGTTGGTGTGACGGTAATCTCTATAGTTGGGTCAGTTTTTAGGCTGGCGGCGTCTTCTTCTGAGTTGTCTGTTGCCGGCACATCTGGCGCGAAGGGGTTCTGAGTATCCTTAACGATGGCTAAGAGTTCTCCGGTTGGGGTGTATTTAATTAAAGTGTCGTTGACATTGATATCGCTGCCTTGGGTAATGGTGAGTTGGTTGAAACTCAGATCGCCAAGGAAGTTGAAGATGTCCTTCTTGAAGTCAAAGTTGTAGATGGTGTCGATACCTGCACCAAGTTCCAACAGAATGGTATCGCTGCCGGTGCCGGCATATATATAGTCATCGCCTAAACCACCGTTGAGGATATTGTTGCCTTTCTCGGCGTTGAGGGTGTCGTTGCCGGTATCCCCGTTGAGGATGTCGTTGCCGGTGCGACTATATAATAGGTCGTCACCGTCGTTGCCAAATAAGCTGTCATTCCCCCCGCCGCCGATGAGGGTGTCATGGTTGTCGCCTCCGTTGAGGAGATCATTGTCTTTGCCACCATCAAGGAAGTCGCTGCCGGCATCGCCATTGAGCGTATCTTGACCATCTTGACCTTTGAGGGTATCGTCTCCTTCTAAGCCGCTGAAGGTGTTGGCTTGCGTATCACCGATAACGGTGTCGTTATAATTGGAAGCTTCAAGATATTCCACGTTGCGGATGCGATCACCTTCGGCATCGCCAAATGAACAGGGTTTTGGTCCCAGATGCACTGAAATGCCAAGGGTTGAGGTGCGGTAAGAAAGTGTGTCAATACCGGCACTTCCATCTATTGAATCACTGCCGGCACCCCCGATGAGAAGATCGTTACCATCGCCGCCGTTGAAGGTATCTGCACCTTCTGCTCCATCGAGAGTATCGTCATCGGCATCTCCAGCGAGCACATCATTGTCTGCTTCTCCATAAAGCCGGTCATTTCCGTCGCCACCGCTAAGGATATCGTTGCCGGTGCCGCCTTTAAGGATATCTTCACCAAGTTCGCCTGCTAAGTTGTCGTTGCCGTCTTCGCCATTGAGTTGATCGCTGTCTTCTGCGCCGACGAGGTTATCGTTGCCAATGTCACCGCAAAGGGTATCTTCCCCAAGTCCACCTTTAAGGATGTCGTTATGATCGCCACCGTTGAGAATGTCGTTGCCTAAACCACCCTGAAGGATATCGTTGCCGGCTTCTCCAAGAAGGGAATCATCACCGGCATCGCCTAGGAGTTTATCATTGCCTTCGCCACCGAGAAGGCTATCTGTGCCATCGCCGCCGTCGAGGTTGTCGTTGCCGATGCCACCGAGAAGGCTATCTTCACCGGCATCTCCGAGGAGTTTGTCGTTGCCTTCGTCTCCCTTGACAAGGTCATTATCTAAACCGCCATTCATTGTGTCATTGCCGGTGCCGCCGTAGAGGGTATCGTCACCGCCTCTGCCGTCGATAATGTCGTTGCCGGCTAAACCGCTGAGAATATTTGCACCGCTTTCGCTGTTATTTCCATAACCCCCAGAGTAGCGACTTGAGTAGGAGGATTTGTCAAAAGTTGCAGAACTGTAGCCGTAGAGAGTGTCGTTATATTGGGAACCTTCAGCGTTTTCTATGTCGCAGAGAGTGTCGCCTTCGGCATCGCCTGACCAAGCTTTTTGCAGTTCGAGATCGACGCCAACGCCTTGGGATGAGGTGTGATAGGAGATCGTGTCGTCTCCTTCGCTGCCGTCTAGGATATCGCCACCGGCACCACCAATGAGGGAGTCGTCGCCTTCTTCGCCTTTGAGGGTGTCTTTACCGGCTTCTCCATAAATCGTGTCGTCACCGGCATTGCCTTCGAGTTTGTCATTGCCGGTATTTCCGTTGATAAAGTCTTGACCTTCTTCACCTGTTATGCAATCGTCGCCGGTGCCACCATTCAGGGTGTCATCGCCGCCATCGCCTTGCATTTTGTCGTCACCGCTATCGCCATTGAGGAGGTCATTGTTGTCTCCCCCACTCATTTTGTCGTTGCCGGTGCCACCATTTAGGGTGTCTTCGCCTGCGTCGCCTTGCATTTTGTCATTGCCGGCATCTCCGTTTAAGGAATCGTTATCTTCACCACCGCTAATATTGTCGTTATCTTCGCCGCCATTGATGGTGTCGCTGCCGACATCTCCTGTGATCTCGTCGTTGCCGGCATCTCCGTTCAGAGAATCGTTATCTTCACCACCGCTAATTATGTCGCTGCCATCACCGCCATTAATCGTGTCGCTGCCGGCTTCTCCGATGAGGGAGTCGCTGTTGTCGTTGCCGTTGAGAAGGTCATTACCGATACCGCCACTAAGCGTATCGTTGCCATTGCCACCATTAATAAGGTCGTCGCCGGCTTCTCCGTAGATGCTGTCTGCACCGTCGTCGCCGCTGAGGGTGTCGCTGCCGGTGCCGCCAAAAATGGTATCTTGACTTTCGTTGCCATTTATGGAGTCTGCATCATCGTTGCCAAGAAGTTCGTCTTGGCCGGCACCTCCGGTTATCGTGTCGCTGCCAAGTCCCCCGTAGACTTTGTCATTGCCGGTATCGCCGCCGAGGAGATCGTTGCCGGTTTCTCCGTCTAGGGTGTCGTTGTTTTGGCCACCGCTGAGGGTGTCTTCGCCGTCGCCGCCATTGAGGCTGTCATCGCCGGCATTGCCGCCTAATAAGTCGTTACCTTCTTGTCCGAGGAGGAGATCGGCTTCGGTTCCACCACTGAGGGTGTCGTTGCCGATACCGCCTTCGAGAGTATCTTCGCCGGCATTACCTGAGAGGAGGTCGTTCTCTTCGTTGCCATAAAGTTGGTCTTGACCGGCACCTCCATTTATAGTGTCATTGCCGGTGTGTCCGATAAGGGAGTCGTTGCCAAGATCGCCGTTAAGGGAGTCGTTGTCGGCGTTTCCTTCTAAGGTGTCGTTATCTTGTCCGCCAAAGATTGTATCGTCACCGTCGTTGCCTTGAATAGTGTCGTCGCCTTCATTGGCAAATAATTGGTCGTTATTTGCCTCACCTTGTATAGTATCGGCTTCACTGCCGCCGAGGATGATATCTTCGCCGCTACCGCCTTGGATACTATCTTCGCCACTATCTCCAAAGATGCGATCACTGCCATCTTGTCCGAGAATCGTATCTTGGTTTTCGCCACCGGAAACACTATCCTCTCCCTCTCCCGCTTCGATGGAGTCGTTGCCGGCATCTCCTGTAATGCGATCGTCGCCGGTTTGTCCGTGAATGGTATCGTTATCTTCATTTCCATTGACGATATCGTTGCCGTCTCCCGCTTCGATGGAATCGTTGCCGGCATCTCCTGTGATGCGATCATCCCCGGTTCCTCCGAAGATGGTGTCAGCGTCTTCATTACCGTTGACAATATCGTTACCATCTCCCGCTTCGATGGAATCGTTGCCGGCATCTCCTGTGATGCGATCATTGCCTTCATTACCTTGGAGGGTATCGCTATCATTTCCACCACCGATCAAGTCGTTGCCATCGTTCCCTAAAATTGAATCGGTGCCGGCATCCCCACTGAGAATGTCATTGTTTTCATTACCTTGGATGGTATCGCTATCGTCTCCACCAGAAATGCTGTCGCTACCTTCATTACCATCAATAGAGTCGTTGCCGGTATTTCCTTCAATTAAGTCTTGACCAAGATTTCCGAAGATTAAGTCATTTCCGTTATCGCCGGTAACGGTATCATTTCCTCGTTCCGCAAAGATGGCATCATTGTCACCGAGTCCGCGAATGCTATCATTGCCGGCACCTCCAGTAATAGTGTTGATGCCGTCATCGCCATGTATTTCATCGTTAAAGCGCGAACCAACAACATTTTCATTGCCGGTGACAATATCTTGTCCACCAAAACCGTCTGTTGCTTCTTGGTTGAGAAGATGAACGTAAACGCCGCCATTGTCGCGCCGGAAACTAACGGTATCGATACCATCGTTGCCGTCTAAAATATCGTTGCCACTACTACTGATAATCAGATCGTTGCCGGTTTTGCCTTGGATTTGGTTATCAGCATCATTGCCGGTTAGGATATCGTTGAAGTTAGAACCGATACTGTTTTCTAACCCAATAACAGTATCTTCAGTTCCATAACCATCATCTGCACGCGCCGCAGCAATCTCAAAGTCGGGTTCTAGGTCAAAAATGCCTGGTGTGGTTTGATGATTGTAATTTAGGTTTTCATCGATATTGACGATAACCCCACTGGGTGCTGAGTTGTAGTCAACTGTGTCGGAACCTTCGCCACCATTAATCGAGTCGTTGCCGTTTTCTGCCAGGATCGAGTCATTGCCGGCACCTCCATTGAGGCTATCTGTGCCATCTCCACCACTGAGGTGATCTTCCCCATCTCCCCCATCGAGGTTATCATCTCCAAGATTGCCGGTCATTGTATCGTTGCCGGCGTCTCCAAAAATCTGGTCTTGATCGTTACCTCCATTCATTGAGTCATCGCCTAGTTGTCCATATAGAAGGTCATTGTTGTCTCCACCTTCTAATGTGTCATTGTTATCTCCACCTTCAAGGAAATCCTCACCCAAATTACCTTGAATATAATCGCTACCATTATCTCCACTAGCGTGATCAGTGCCATCTCCACCGGCTATGAAATCATCGCCATCTTCACCATAGATGATGTCATCTTCTGAAGCGCCATCAATAAAATCATTCCCACTGCCGGCATATACCATGTCATCATCAGAGCCGGCATATACTAGGTCGTGACCATCTCCGCCAAAGATTCGATCCCATCCACTCCCCCCAGATAGCACATCGCTCCCGTAACCACCACCTAGGGAGTCATTCCCCTCACCACCAGTAAATTCAACTGGAGTAAAGACATTAGTAAGTTGAATAACAGTATCACCTTGACCTCCATTAGCAACTAGCTTGCTAAATCCGTTATATTCTTGTGTAAAACCAAAAGCAGAAACCCTAATAGTTTCAGTTTTTAATTCACTAGACTGGTTACTCGCTAGAATAAATGGAGAGGAACTACTAGGATTTAACGCATTAGGAGAGGCAGCTATTACTGAGTTTGATGTACCTTCAATCTTAAAATTTTCATAGTCGTCTTCTGTAAACATCCTTGAACGTTCATTTGCGTGCGCTCCCATGTTAATTTGCAATGTACCATTGCCAAGATTTGCAGCAAGCGCTGGAGATCGTTCTATTAACATTGTACTTGTATCAAAACCACCTAATTTAACTTTTGGACTTTCCCAAGTCCATCGCTCTCCCAATCCCAGCTTTGGCCATCCTACTTCTGCGTAAGTTTCTAAACCTGCTGTAAATTCACCACCCATATCGAAGATGCTAAGTGGGTTTGTTACTAATGCCAAATTCAGTTCAGAACCCCGAACTTTGCCATCAGGTATACTATCTACGAGTTCAGCCCACATATTACTATAGATACCTCCACCAACACCCCCTCTAGCAACAACTGCTTCTAACGCCCCAAAAGCTTTTATACTGGCATCAATTTTAGCTTCAGGTGTATCTGGGTCGCCCACATAAAATCCATCAAAAATACTGATAGGATTTTGATTTTCTTTAAACTGTTGAAGTCCGTAAGTATCAAACCCAAAATTAAAGTCTGCTTGTGCGCTTACATCTCCTTGAAGCGTAACACCTATGGGGCCAGTAACAGGAAAATATCTGTCAAATTCAAATCCAGCTTGTAACGCTGGCATATCATAGGTAAAAAGCTCAACAGGTTTTCCAAGAAAAAGATTAAAAGCTGTTAGAGGATTTTCTATTAATGGAAATTTAGCGCCTCCACCCGGAAGCATTTGTAAATTTGTCACCAAACTTCCATAGCCTCTTTGTGGATCATTAGGAAGTTGAGAAATTGGATTTGGAACTTCTTGAGTGACATTAGGAGCCACATCCTTTAATTGTAAGTTATTGTCTCGAATATCTGCATCACCCAGGTTAAAACTTCCCAAATCCACAAAGAATTCCTCACCTTCTACAGGTATTGGAATTTGATTAATTAAATTATTAAATTCAGCAAAATTAGCCAAAATAGAAACATCTAACTCAGGAGCAAATGCCTGCATTAAATCTAATAAAGTAATTTGATTATCTTGATTAACATCAAAAATACTTGCCCCTAGAGCATTTAAAAGAGTAATATCCTTTGTTAGCGCTTCTGTATATGGCCCCAAAGGTTTAGTAACTTGTTGGACTCCGGTAAGAATCGGTCGAGCAAAGTTAGTAAAAAATTCGCCTCCATTAAGTTTAATACTTTCAAATGATATTTCTGGCTTACTTCCCCAATCAATAGAACTTGAGCTTGAACTGATAATAGCATCTAACAAAGACCAGTTAAGATGAAAATTTGAAGCTAGGGATGGTAATAATGTAGAGCCATTAAAACTGCTTATGAGATCCAAGTTTAAGTCTACATCACCCTCCAGCTTTGCTGTTATATCTGAATTATCAATCCTGTTGTTAAAGTTATTATCTGTCCAATCAATAGAAAATTTATTAATTAATTTTGTGGGATCATCTGTTTGATCTGTCACTTCAAGCTGAAGCAGTCCAAGTTTTCCTATGGCTTTTAAATTAGGAAGTGAAGCTGTTAAATCGATTGTCAGTTCATCCCCAGCTATTGGATCAAAGAAAAAACCCGTATCAGTGTTTACCCCAAAACGAAATATTAAGTTGTAACCTAAATCTGCTTGTGCATTTCCATCAATTTTAAAAGCCAATCCAGGTAAGCCCATATCTGCACCAATAGGTATTTCAAATACTGGATTAAAACTATTTATTTTAACCTCAAATAAAACGTTATCTTCAGAATTTTGAACTAAATCAATAGCAACCACACTGCTACTATCACTAACTTGTTCAATTGCTTGTTCAATTGCTTCAGGTGTAAAATTATTAGAAATTGAGTTAAGCTGGTTAACAATATTTTCTCGTAATTTATCGATAAAAGTCATTGTGGAAGAAGTGGATAACTCAGTTCCAAAAAAAGGTAAATTGCTTTGGAAAACTTCATTTGCTACTGAATTATGAACACTACTAAGAAGGGTATTTAAACCACTAATTACTGTATTAAGATTGTTTCCTTGATAAGCCATTGTTGTGTCCTCTTTTTTTGGGTAATCAAAAATATCCAAACACCCGGTACTCAGCAACCCACCTCACCTTAACTTGAGCAAAAGTGAGAAAATGCCAGCCACCCCTTGAATCAGAAAAGGCAAGGCGGGAGTCAATCTATCTGAGAAAGTACGGTGTTACAGTAGGCAAAAAGATTCCCTGCTGCCTGAAATCTCACAAATTGAGGTCAATGACCGTAAAATCACTGACACGTTAAATATATCACATAGTGTCTTAAGACAAGAAAACAAAGTAACTAAGTATTACATAAATAATTTATATAAAAAAATGACCAGCCTATCTAATATCACATCATCTTCAGCAAGTGCGCTTCCCAATAGTGATTCGCCAGGGAAGGACTCATTCGCAGCAAATCTGGGTTTCCCAAATCAACCGGCACATCAGACACCTGGGGTTTAACTTCCAGCGCCTTTATCACTTCACCGGCAACCGCACGTCCTAGCAAGGGTGGCAGCGCATTACCCACCTGTCGAAATCCATGCCACTTTGTCGTGTGGAAACGAAACCAATCTGGAAATGAATGTAATCGCGCTGCCTCGCGCACTGTAATCACTCTGGGGTGCAACGGGTGGATCGGGCGCGGGGACGTATGCCGGCCTCCTTCTCTGCCGGTACCGGCACGCAAAGGGCTACAAAGTCCCTCCAGATCTAAGCGTCGTAACCGGCTGTTATTTTCCACCTTCCCCATTGCTGTATCTTGAAACCGTTGCACACAATCAGGAGTGTGCGCTGTTCGCAGGCAGCCGGTTAAAAGCTGCCGATTCCACAGCCGGTGATAAGCACAATCCGCTTGATCGCGAACCAACTCGCGCAGCGATCGCACATACTCACTCGCCCCATCTTCCAAAGCTTTCAGTTGCGCCTCAGATAGCAGCAACTCATCGGTATCCAACAATTCAGGAAACTCATCCACATCTGGCAAATCTGCGATCGCATCCCTCACCGTTACCTTGCGCTCTGTAAGCGGTTCTGGATAAGATAACAAAACTTGACCGCAACGAGACCCCAGCAAAAACATCCGTTGCCGGTCTTGCGGGACGCCAAAATCCGCTGCATTCAAGACTTGCACCGGCAGCGTAATTTTATATCCAGCCGCTTCTAACTGGGAAATCAACCGTTCTAAAAAATCTGCGTACTGATCTGTCACCAGACTCGGTACATTCTCCATAATGAAATATCGCGGTTGCAATTCGCACACCACCCGTGCGAACTCAAACACGAAGTCATTGCGTTCATCCTCAATAACCCCTTTGCCCATAATGGCAAACCCTTGAGACGGTGGCCCACCAATCACCAAATCAATCTCACCATCCCAAGCCGATGACTGCCGCTGATTTTCCGCAACCGGCAATGACGCCCAACTTTGCGCTGCGGTATCTGCAATCACTAGACTCGACAGAGTAGAGATATCAGCGCACAGAACCTCTGTGTAGGGGAAATTGAACCTATAAACTGCTGCGTGAACCGAGTCAACCTCCACCGCTGTTAACACATCAAAGCCGGCTTGCTCAACCGCCAGGGAAAATCCACCGGCACCTGCAAATAAATCGACTGCCAGGGGTCGCCGATTAGAATGGTATTGAGACTTGGGCTTTAAAATTTTGGTCACATTGAAGATTAGCCGTGACAATGCAGACGGGGTTGCCTTCCATTAAAAGTTAAAAAATCAATTTTAAAAGTTAAGAATTCTTTTATTTTGATAGCAGCTGTAGAATCGATTGAGCTGCGCGATCGCACACCCCCACCTCTCCCAGGTTGGAGCGCATTTCCTGGTAGGCTTTCAGAGTTTGCTGACGCCGGCCTTCATCCAGTAAAAGTTCTAAAGCTTCCTTGACAATGTTTGCCGATGTTGCTTGCTCTTGCAGCAACTCTGGTACTATCGGCTGCATTTGCACCAAATTGGGCGGTGACATAAACGGAATCGAAAAATTGAATAGCCGGCGGGCAACCCAGTAGGTGAAGGGATGGACTCGGTAAAGAACTACCAGCGGCACATTGAGCAAAGCGATTTCTAAATTAACCGTACCCGATTTAGCGATCGCCAGATCCGCCGCTGCCAGCACGTCCTGAGACTGACTGGTAACTAAAGTCGCCCGTAACCCGTAATCCGCAATCGCTTGTTCTATGGGACGTCTGAATTTCTCCAGAGATAGGGGAATCCAAAAATCAGCTTGCGGCAATTTCTCCTGAATTTGCTGGGCTGCTTCACAGATTGCCGGCAATAGGTAACGCACCTCTTGCTGCCGTGATGCCGGCAGCAGAGCGATTGCAATTGCTTCTTTGTCAATCCCTAAATTAGTCCTGGCTTGTTCGCGAGAAGGGAACGTCTGCAAGCGATCAACCAAAGGATGACCTACCCAGCTTACCTTTGCCCCTTGCTGTTGAAAATAACGCGCTTCCTCTGGGAAAATCGCCAGCAGCCGGTCTGTGACGCTGACAATTTGCTCGGTATAGCGCGGGAAAGGCGACCAAACCCACATTTGCGGCGCAATGTAATACACCACCGGCACAGCCGGCAGATGCCGCTTGACATAGCTGCCAATCGCCAGGTTTGGCCCCATGTAATCAATCAGCACGATCAAATCGGGTGGGTGTTCCCGCAGGTATCGCTTCGCCCGACGCTGAACTTGCAGCGTCGGCAAAATGTAAGGTAAAGATTCCAACAGCCCGACAGAACCGATGGCGCTGGTATTGCCTACCAAGGTTGCGCCGGCTTGTGCCATGCGTTCGCCTCCCAGCGCCACAATTTCTAATTTGATGCCTATCGCATTCGCTTGCCGGTGCAAAGCATCAATTAACAAAGACCCTTGCAAATCACCCGACACCTCGCCGGTGCTAATAAAAATTCGCAACGGTGAGGCAGTATTCAGAGGCAGGGGCAAATTCAATGCGATATTTTCCGGTGATTCTGTGCCCATCTGCCCCTCTGTTTTGGCATTCCTCACTCCTCACCTCTCATGTGAAGACGCCGGCCTGGCATTGGCCCACGCCGGCCTTTCATTTGAGACAGTTGCAGGAACCGGCGCAAATGTTGCACGTATTCGTTTTCGGGGAATAAATCTAGCTGTTCTAGGGCTTCGTTCAGTGTCAGTCCAGAACGGTAAATAATTCGGAATGCTTTCTTAAGATAGTTGCGATCAGTCTCCGTCAAACCGGCCCGCTTCAGGCCAAGCGAGTTCAGCGTTCGCACCCGTGACGGATTGCCCTCAATGAGCATATAGGGCGGCACATCCTGAACAATCCGGGCCACACCCCCGATCATCGACAATCGCCCGATGTGGACAAACTGATGGATACCCCCAACGCCCCCAATCGTAGCGCGAGATTCAATATGGACGTGGCCGGCTAGGGACACCGCATTGGCAATCACCACGCCGTCTGCAATCTCACAGTTATGAGCCACATGAACATAAGCCATGAGCAGATTATTATTGCCGATAGTCGTCGTTTCGCCAGCACCCGTGGCCCGGTTAACTGTCACATACTCACGCAGCCGGTTGTCGTTTCCGATTTGTACGCAACTCAAAGAACCATCATATTTAAGATCCTGAGGTTCTAAACCAATGGCTGCGCCTGGGAAAATTTGATTGCGAGCACCAATTTCCGTTTTCCCTTCGATGACGACATGGGCACCAATCGTCGTTTCTGGGCCAACTTTTACGAGATCCCCAATGACTGCATAGGGTCCCACCTGTACAGTCGGGTGCAGTTGAGCGCCGGGATGGATGACAGCGGTGGGATGAATTAAAGTCTTCATTTGTCAGTTGTCAGTTGTCAGTTGGTAGGGGCGGGTTTTGTGGATAAATTGTCTAGAATTGAGCAAAAATTGTCTGCTTGCGCCCGCCCGTACAGTGGTCAGTTGTCTATAGAAGTGATGAGTGAGTCGCGGCAACGAAGGCAGCGTCACTTTTCCCTTACCACTGACGACCGATCAATCAACAGTGTTTTCAGTCCACCAGGGAGAACAATAGTTCGCCTTCTGTAACCCGCTGGCCATCTACTTCAGCACGGCCCTGCATTTTAGCGAACCGGCGGCCTTTGACGCAGATCAGTTCTACTGTCATCACTAGCTGATCTCCGGGTACAACAGGTCTGCGGAACCTGACTTTATCAATGCCGGCAAACATAAATAATCCGGGTGGTAGATTGGGCAGTTGCGTCATCACGACCCCGCCAACTTGTGCCATTGCTTCCACAATCAGCACTCCCGGCATGATCGGGCGTCCTGGGAAATGTCCCTGAAAATGGGGTTCGTTGATACTGACATTTTTAATCCCGACAGCCATTTTTTCCGGGACATAGTCAATAATCCGATCCACCAGGGAAAACGGATAGCGGTGGGGGAGAAGTTTATGAATTTCTTCAATGTTGAACACAGTTTTGGGTGATGCCGGCACCGAAGCGCTCTGTGCAGCCTCGCTGGCCGGTTCAGGCTGAGCCGAATCAGGGGCAGAGGAGTGATTGGAATTAAGATCGGTCAGGGTGGACATGAGTAGATATTGATTTTGGATTTTAGATTGTAGATTTTAGATTGGGGATGAATCTGGACATTACCATATCTAAAATCCCGAATGCGACTGGGCCAGCAACCGGGCAAGCTGTATGTGCAATTTGTGGCTTGCTTTGTAGGCTAAAAAGTGAGCTGAGGGAAAAGCTCCCAACAAGCTGATATCTCCTACTAAGTCTAAGATTTTATGACGCACTGGTTCATTTGCAAATCTTAGTGGTGGATTTAGCCACCCGCTGACATCGCAGACGAGGGCATTGTCTAAACTCCCGCCTTTGATTAAACCCTGTGAACGTAGCTGCTCGATTTGGGCGGCAAAGCCAAAAGTTCGAGCCGGCGCGATTTCGGCGGCGAAGCGCTCGGTTGCCGGTGTCCAGCTATACCACTGCTGACCAATTGCCGGTAGATCAAAGTCTATGCCGTAGGTGAAGCGCGTTTGCGGGGCCGGCAGCGCTGCGACAAAGGCATCTCCTTGATGTACCCAAACCGGCTCTTTAAGAATTCGGGTGTTAGGAATAGAGGTTGGGTCATTTTCGCTCACAACCCCCACAGAATTGATCGCCTCTACCCACGGATGAGCTGAGCCATCTAGCAGGGGCACTTCTGGGCCATTGATCTCGATTCTGGCGCTATCGACTCCTTGTGCCGCCAATGCGGCTAACAGGTGTTCGACCGTTCGCACACAGGCGTCTTCGTTGCCAAGTTCTGTAGAAAGAGTGGTCTGACGCACAAACTCGACGCGGGCGGGAATCACAGGAGAACCGGCCAGATCCACTCGCACAAAATAGCGCCCCTCATGGCGTGCAGCCGGCAGGACTCTAACTTGAGTCTGAGTGCCGGTGTGCAGTCCTACACCCGACAGCTCAAACGGTGCCTGAATGGAGTGCCCAGTTCCCAGTTCCCAGTTCCCAGTTAAAGAAATACTCATGCTTGACGACATCTCATTTTTGACTTCTCACTGGAAACCTTAAAATCTTTCTCCAATTCCAAAGTGAAAGCGGCCCTCTCCTTCATCATTAAAGCCATAATCCACCCGAATCGGGCCTAAAGGAGAATTGATGCGAACACCGAGACCGTAGCCAAAGCCACTCCCCGGCTTGTCTCGTACCCCTGCCGGGTCGCCCGGTACGGAAGAGCCAGAGCCGAGGTCGGTGCCGAAATCGACAAACAGTGCCCCGCCCACAATTGCAAAAATAGGGAAGCGATACTCGGCAGTGGCTTGAATAAAACTGCGACCGCTACCCAAGTCGCCTTCATCATAACCCCGCACTGAGTTACTGCCGCCTAAAGCAAACGCTTCGTAGGGGGGCAGATCCCCGACCACAGTGCCGGCTTGAACATTAAAAGCTAATGTCTGTGGCCCTTCAGAAAAGCGAACGTAGTTAACGGGAATGTAGTAGCTATAGCTGCCCCGTAGACGATTGAGTAAGATGCTGCCTTTGCCGATGGGCACAGACTGCTCAGTTGCCAAGCGCAAAACAGACCCTCTGGTGGGTTTGGCACGGTCATCGCGCAGATCCCGCACAATTCCAAATTGCAAGGTTGTCAGGTCGTCTTTGCCGTCGCCGCTAAAGCTCAAGTCATTCCCCAGTTCATCTTCGGGGCTGAGGTCGCCATCGGAATTGCGGATGGTAATTCGCTGGTACTGCAAGCCCAAGGATGCCTGCCATTCCGCATTCAGGGGGTCTGGCCCTAGGGGACGGTTAAAGGTGACGCCGCCACCCAAACGCAGAAGACGCGGGCGATCTCCATCGGGAA
Source organism: Microcoleus sp. FACHB-68 (assembly GCF_014695715.1). Taxonomy (NCBI): domain Bacteria; kingdom Bacillati; phylum Cyanobacteriota; class Cyanophyceae; order Oscillatoriales; family Microcoleaceae; genus Microcoleus; species Microcoleus sp. FACHB-68. Next base: position 1,674,583 of record NZ_JACJOT010000008.1, on the reverse strand, counting down.
GATAAACTTCGTCATCGCCGCCGGTGTAAATCAAAGAAATTGACCGGCGTCTGAAGCCATTCACGGTGTAAGAGGTGCGGTAAGGATCGCCGGCAATCCAGGGATCGGTGAAGTTTACGTCGAAGAGTAAGGCACGTTCACCAACTTGCAACTGGGCACCTAATTTTTGGTTGTTCCCCCCTAGGTTTTGCTCTTGATAGCTGAGGGTGCCAAATAACCCTGTGGCGGAACTGATCCCGGCCCCTGCTGCGACTGAGCCGGTGTTTCTTTCTGTAACATCGAGCACCACCGAGACTTTGCGCGGATCTTGGCCTGGATTTAGTGAGGGTTCGACTTTTTCAAAGATGCCTAAACCAAATACTCGCCGCAAGTCTGAAACCAGGGTATCTCGATTAAGTACGTCTCCTGCTTGAAGTTGCATTTCCCGCGTGATGATGAATTCGCGGGTACGTCCGTCAACGGGGTTGCCTTCCTCATCGGTTGCCTCGCCTTCTTCTGTAAGGAAGCGGACTTGGATATCTTCAATAATCCCTTCGGCGACTTGTAAGATGACGGTGCCTTGGGCATTGACTTGTGAGGCGTTAATGACCTGCGCCAAGATGTAGCCGTTGTCTTGATACCACTGATTTAATTGTTTGACGCCTTCTTGAAACCGGCGCAGGTTGAGAATTTCGCCGTACTGCTCGCCAAAGATGCTGTCAATCACGCTTTGGGGCACCACTTGCTGGCCTTCGCCGGCAGGGACAACATTTACCGTCACATTCCGCAATACCGGGTTCTGCTGCACCACAAAGGTTACACGCACGCCTAGGGCTGTATCCTCTGGCTGATAATCGACTGCGCCGAAGAAGCCGGTGGCAAAGATGGCGTTCACATCTTCTTGCAATTGGCATCGATTTGTGGTGCGACCGGGCTGGGTGCGAATGGCTTGGTAGACTTTATCTTGCAATTCTCCTTCCACACCGCTAACGACGACCTCTGCAACTAACACTTGCGGAGCGTTTGGATCGGGACAGCGATCAGTGGTGGGAGTCGGAACGGGTGCCGGCGAGGGTGGGGCTGTCTGATCAGTTGGAGATGGGGTTGGCGTGGGCGGAGTTTGCTCAGGTGCAGACGGAGTCGGGGTTGGCGGGGTTTGCTCAGGTGCCGTCAGAATTGGCTGAGCGTCTGGGTTTTCCTCACCCGCCCCTGGTTCAGGCGTCTGGGCAATAAGCTCTAGTGCGGCAATCGCTGTCCATGTACTCTGAGGAGTCGAGAGATTAAGGATTCTCGATGGGTTGGTGATTGTTCGTTCTGTGTTTTTGTGCCCTTGTGCCGGCAAGTTTTCTTTTCTGGAATCAGGAGAAGTTTGAACCGGCAACTCTAGCGCTGATACGGCAACCGGCTCAACTGCTGCCGGTGCGGCACTCAGTTCCTCAGAAACGCTTACGCTACTGGAGGGGAGGGGTTCTGCTTGCTCGATCAATTGCCACAACTGACTCATCCCTTCTGGGTTGCCCACAGCGCCCTCAGTTTCAGGCTGTGCCGGCATTAAGCCTGCCAGTTCAGAATTAGACTGTGTGAACCTGATGGTTTGCCCACTGACGGGGTTCGATAAACTCAGGGTGGCTGAAGCCGTCACAATTGCCACCCATACCGGAGGTATCCGCATTTTGTTCACGTTTTTTTCCACTCCCACACACCTTTGAGATCAAACTCCGAAGGCGAAAACACTTCGGCTCAGCGACAAATATCATAAATGTTTCGAGTTTGATCTCGAAAACCCAATTTCAGCAGCCCCAAGGATATCACGCCAGAACTGTCACTGAACGGTGACAAAGCGCAACTGTACGGGCTTTTGGTAAGAACCTTTACGGGCGGGTTTGACCTAAGATTGTCTGTTTCTAGAACGCACCACACGGCTAAACCCGCCCCAGCACCCCTGACTATTTACTCTGACGGTTGGTTGGTTTGAGCTAGCACCCGCTCTAAAACCTGCTGATAAGCTTCTTCGACATTGCCCAAATCTCGGCGGAATCGGTCTTTGTCCATCACCCGCCGATCTGGATCGTCATCTGAGTTATTCCACAGCCGGCACGTGTCAGGACTAATTTCATCCGCCAGTCGCAGGGTTCCCTCACGATCTAGACCGAACTCTAGTTTAAAGTCAACTAGGGTAATCCCGCATCGCAGGAAAAAGGCTGAGAGGATGTCGTTAACCTGTAATGCCAAGGTTTTCAGTTGCTCTACCTGTTCTGGAGTAGCCAACTCCAGCAGGAAAAGCCGTTCACGGGTTAAAAGCGGATCTCCCAAGTCGTCATTTTTATAGAAGAATTCCACCAGGGGTTGTTTCAGGACGGTGCCCACCGGCAACCCGGTTTGTTTGCACAAACTTCCTGCTGCTATGTTCCTCACTACGACTTCTAACGGTAAGATTCGGACGCGCCGGACGCGCATTTGGTTGCCGGTTGGAGAGTCGATGAAGTGGGTGGCGATGCCGGCAGTTTCCATCTCTCGCAATAAATGACTGGAGATGGTGCAGTTGATCTCACCTTTGCCGGTGATGCTGCCCCGCTTTTGGGCATTAAATGCGGTGGCATCATCTTTAAAGTGGGCCAGCAAAATCTCTGGATCATCGGTGGTGTAGAGAATTTTGGCTTTGCCTTCGTAAAGTTTTTGATGGGCGGACATGAGGCGTCTCGTGAGTAGGGAACTGAGTGCTATCTCAGGCAATTGGCTCAATTATTTTATCTTTCTGCGGCACGCTTTGACGCTCAGCCCCATCAAAACTTTCTATCTATCGGAGGAGGTGAATCCGCTATGCCCATGTTAACTCTTTTATAAATTAAAGATTTCTCTAGCAAAGTTGCTATTAAAAAAGTCAGCAGCTATGCTAATCCAATAAGATAGATGGGAATACTTCAATAAGAAGCTTTATATCTTAAAATATGGCAATTAATCAGTTTTGATGGTGGCCGGACAAGTAAGTTGCCGAGCTTTTTATTTAATGCCTAAAATCTGCTTAATAGCTAAAGTTATTTTTGTTAAGCAAAAGATAAATTTATTGAAAAAATATTAAAGTTTGGTTAATTTAAAATTAAAGGTCGGTAAAGGTAAATTATTCTTACCATCGCAGTCACAACCTCTGAGACAACTCTAACGGCAATGATCCTTACCTCATAAAAGTAGCTAAACCTCATTGGAGATGTTTAGGCTGAGACAAAACTCAGGTTAACTTGCCCAGAACTGAAGAAACCCGAAAATGTAGTGATTAGGTTAATCTAGATAAAGCTGAAACTTAAAAACTTCATCAGGAGAAATTTATGGAGAACCACTCTAATTTTCTTTATCCGCGCAGTCGCTATTATGGAAAGTTTACGCCAGAAAACTTAGTATTTAATGCAAATCTCCAAGAATTTGCCCATAAAGTGAACTACCTTTGTGCCTTAGAAATGAATGGAAAAATTGCGCCAGAAGTAGCCTATGAAGATATTAAAGCTCTCTGGGAACAGCTCAAACAAAGTAAAAAAGAGCTAGGAATTGGTGAACAACCGCCGGCTAGTGAAAGTTAACCTAAAAATCAGGAATGAAGGAGGGCAAAGAAATTTTAATTCAATTCATGCCTAAATTTTTTGGCATTGCACATTTATGGTAGGAGGGAGGGATCGGTACAGTTTTATGTTTCAGGTAGTAAACAACCAGTCTCACCGATAGACTTAACATTTCAACTGGTTTGGAATGACATAAAGTTTTTCTATGTAACCGAGCTAGATCATCTCTCAATCTGGGATTTTCTCCTTCTAGCCGGATCATCTATGTTTTGTTTACTATATGGTCAGCCTCCTCAATAAACTGGGGATAAATTACATAGCCATCTGGGGCATAAAAAAAAACACTTCCAGCTTTTAATAAGAAGCCATAAGGCTTTAAACCTGTCTGCACTTCGGTCACCAACGACCCAAGCGATCATCCCTGCAATTGCTTTATTTACAACTGTCTATAGCCAGAATTTTTTTTTTGCCGACATAAGTCTGTAATCCATCTATCAGGGCTATTTCGGGTATTTCCGAATAATCGGGTTCGGGAGTGAGGTGATTTCCGGCCTTTTTAACCCAATTAATAACGGTATTATGAGAAACGCCAGTCAGACGTTCTATCCGCCGACATCCATTTCCTTCTAGGTAGAGATGGAGATGGAGACATTGCTTTTTCACATCTAAGGGATAACCTCTATCAGAATAAACATCTATAAATTGCCCACGCCCATCTGAACAAATATGGTTTTGCTTACCTCTTTTTAAGCCATTTTTATTAATATTGGTGGACTGACAACTGGGGCAAAACATAGGTTTTGTGAGTTGGCGATGTCCCATCAATGCCCGGAAGGGTGAAATACTTGTAAATTTCGCTTCCTCAACCAATGAATAAGCTTTTAAAAGCAATAACGGCTAGGATTGAGTCCTCATGGGTAACTGAGCGACTAAGCTTAGTATCTGGCTTTGACTGAGGTTGAGAACACTGAAGAAAGATCACTAAAGTATTAATTTAATTTCAACTTAACGGGACTTAGAAAGATTTCAAGCCCAAACAAAAGCGCACACTGCCGAGCTTGCCTGTGCTACTGGGATACTGCCAAAAGACAGGGTTGCCTTCAGGTCTTCTACGCCGCTATCGAGATCAAACGCTCCGAGTAGATCAAAGGCTTTAGCCCATTGCCTCAGTTCGCTTTCATAAATTCAATAGCAAGCGAAAAAATCGTAGATCTCAAAGAGTTCCTCGGCTTATACTCCAATTAAAAACTATTATAAAGGAAATATAAAAATAATATAAAAAAATATGAAAGTATCAATTTTCGCGATACAAACTAACATGACTTTTAATTGGGCTAGCCAATTATCAACTCTACAACTCATCAAGGAAATTCAATGAAACTTTTAACCATTGATACCAAAAACAGTTGTTACGTTATTGACGCTAACGAAATGAACCCCGTGCAACAAAATGTTGCTAGCTCTTTTACTTTGGAGGAAGGAACTTTTGATATAAAAATCACCAGTGGCCGCTGTAGTTATGCTGAGAGCAAAACTGAAGGCGAACCTTTGGTTGTACTTTGACCAGCGAATTGATAATGCAGTTAATGTGAAAATTGCTAATCAATCTCAACATATCAGCAATCAAGTAATTCAGCAGATACAAAATGACATCGATCAGCGTGTTGATAGTGTCGTAAGCCTAAAAATTTCTGATCAAACCCAGAATGTTAGAAATCTGGTAATTCAGCAAATGCAGACCTACATTGATCAACGGATTGACAATGTAGTTAACCTCAAAATTGCTAATCAAGCCCAAGAAATTAACACTCAAGTTGTTCAGCAGATACAAAATGACATCGATCAGCGTATTGAGGCGGTAGTTAACCTCAAAATTGCTAATCAAACCCAAAACATTAAGAGCCTGGTAGTCCAACAGATTGAAGCTAATTTCGATCAACGCATCAAGTCTGTTGTTAACCAATCTACAGGTAACAATGTTCAGTTAGTCGTTAATAATGTCGTCAACGAGCTTGATAATCGCATCAATGTCAACTTAGACAATAAAATTGTCAACTTCCGCAATGAAGTATCTACCCTCGTTAACAATGAGATTAACCAAAACTTCACGGAGTCTCTCAAAACGACGATTTTATCAGATATCAAAAAACAGCAGTTCTACATTGATATGCAGTCAATCAAATCTGAGGTGGAGAACTTCTACGCCCGTTTAGGACAGTTTGAGAGTCAGTTATATTTTCGTATTGAACAGGGTGATACCCAACTTTATAATTGGACTCTTGAACAACTTATTGCCCTTCAAGGTTGCTTAACTGATCGCCAAGCTCTGGTTGAGATGTTTGAGTTCTTTGCCAGTAGCCTTAAAGACCAACTAAATGGTGCTGAATGTGTTCATCCTAGTCGGTTTACCCCTTGGGTAAGAAGAACTTCGCAAGTACAACTTGAGTCTCAGCAGCCTCAGCAACTGCCAAACGCTTAATTATCCCGAATATCGCACCCTACCGCGTCCTGCTGAAAGGAGCGGTAGGGTGGGGGGGGAAATGTCAGATTAGACGACATTGTTTTAATTCTTGCTACCACAGACCTTTACCCCTCTTTTGTCACTCTGGAAAGATGAGAACTGCCGCAATTAACACGACTCCTCCAATACTCCGCAAAAACCGATTGTTTTAAATAGAGCGTTGGTGCAGAAAAAATTCCTCCTAAGCCGACTAGAATGAATCCAATTCCTGCCGGCAGAGAAATCGGTATGAGTCCCAGGTTTATGATGCGAAAGCCAATTAGAAGTGAGACAAGTCCTGCAAAGAATCCATAGACACCCAAGGTCAGTAAATCCCAACCCATTGCCAGAGTGAATGAAGTTCCTACAAAGAGAATGCCAAACAGAACTGTTGTTTCACCAAAGGCAATATTTAAACTACCAGGAATGGCCAGGTCAAATTCATGTGTAAGCCAGTGAGTAAAGCGATCGCACCGACTACACCAAAGCCTGGAATCCGGCACTGCACATTCATAGTATGATAAAAGGACATCGGCAACTCACAAAACCTATGTTTTGCCCCAGTTGTCAGTCCACCAATACTAATAAAAATGGCTTAAAAAGAGGTAAGCAAAACCATATTTGTTCAGATGGCCGTGGGCAATTTATAGATGTTTATTCTGACAGAGGTTATCCTTTAGATGTGAAAAAGCAATGTCTCCATCTCTATCTAAAAGGAAATGGATGTCGGCGGATAGAACGTCTGACTGGCGTTTCTCATAATACCTTTATCAATTAGGTTAAAAAGACAGGAAATCACCTCACTCCCGAACCCAATTATTCGGAAATTACCGAAATAGTCCTGATAGATGAATGACAGACTTATGGCGGCAAAAAAACAAATTCTGGCTAGGGACAGTTGTAAATCAAGCAATTGCAGGGATTATTGCTTGGGTCGTTGGTGACCGAAGTGCAGACACGTTTAAAGCCTTATGGCAGGTTATTAGCCGATTTATGGACTATACGGGAGTTACAATAGTCACTCCTTTCCAATTTAAACCCCAAATTTTCTGAGCCGGCCTAATTTCTACAAAATCTGCCTCTAGAAAAATTTCCTTTGCCCTTTACTTCGTTGTCATCGTATGCACCCCATTCCAAGACTCAGGAGGAGGGTTTTTAAGATAATTGTGGCAGCGTTCCAAATGAATGGCTACCGCACGGTCTTTTTCTCGAATTTGTGCCGCCAATTCAAAGTAAACAATTGCTTGCTGAAAATCCCTCGCCATGTAAGCAGCGCGGCCATCTTTGTAGAGTTGTAAAAACTTTTCAGTGGCGCTGTCTAGAGGCTGCCGGCGATCACCAATTAATTCATAAATACTCACCGCTTCATTTTTACCCTTTACGCGAATTTTGTCTAACTCGCGTACCCAGATCTCATCGCTACAGAGTTCATAAGTATATTCGCTTAAAATAATATCGCAATTATACTCTTTCGTCACACTTTCTAGGCGAGAACTTAAGTTAACGCCATCACCAATAACGGTGTAGTCCATGCGTTTTTGCGACCCAATATTGCCTGACACCACATCTCCCGAACTAATGCCAATGCCAATATGAATTTGCGGCTGGGCTTCAATAATGCGCTTTTTGTTAAATTCGACCAACCGCCGGCGCATATCTAATGCTGACTCAACAGCCATCCTCGCGTGGTTTTCCAGGGGCAGGGGTGCCCCAAAAACGGCCATTAGGGCATCACCGATAAATTTATCCAAAGTGCCTTCGTGGTTAAACACCGCCTCCACCATTGTTTCAAAATACTGATTTAGCAGCATTACCACTTCCGTCGCCCCAAGGTTTTCTGTAAGAGTCGTGTATCCTCGGATGTCGGAAAATAAAATAGAAACTTCTTTGCGTTCGCCCACCATGAGGGAGTCCTCACCCAGCGCCATGACTCGTTCTGCCACACCTGGAGTCATGTAGCGGTACATGGTCGTTTTCATCCGTTTTTCGCGGCTGATGTCTTCAAGGACGACTAAACCGCCTCGCACGCCTCCTTCAGGATTGGTGAGGGGGTTGACGGTGAGATTGATACTGCGTTCGATGTGTGTCACCTGATCTTTAAAGAGTTGGGTGGGAGTTTGGACATCACCGGCATCCCAAATCAGTTGGTTCCAAGGAATATAGATGTCCGGGTGGATGCGATCCGGAAGGGCTAGGATGTAGAGTTTGGAAACTTCTCCAGAGTCTGGGGGCAATTTTGGAGGATCTGTGTATAGCCCTAGAACTAAATTTTGCTCAGGTACATAGTGCCTAGAACCTGTTGTTAGACTGTCTTGTAAGCGCCATCGCAGATTCTCAATAGGCACAACCTCCCAAAGGAATCGGTCAACAAGCTTCTGTTCCCACAGGTGCCGGTGTTTACCGGCTTCTATTCGCACAGGGCAACCTAGTAACTCCAGCGCTGCTTCATTAATCGTTACAATCCGGCCTTGCATATCTGTAGAGATCACCGCGTCAGATAGACTTTGCAAGATGTCTTTCTGATATTGCTTCTCGATCAAAACACTCTCAAATAGCTGGGCATTTTCAAGGGCGATGCCGGCTTGAGCGTTAAAAGCCCGCATAAACGCTTCATCAGAACTGGTGAAACTGCCTTGGTTCTTATTAATTAGTTGAGTCACCCCAATCAAGTTACCCGACGAGTTATACACCGGCATACACAAAATCGTGCGAGTGCGGTAGCCGGTGCGCTTGTCGGTACTCGGATCAAAACGGGGATCTTGATAAGCATCCGTAATATTGAGCGTTGCGCCGGTAGAAGCCACATAGCCGGCGATTCCTTTATTGGCAGGAATGCGGATTTCCATCATCGTTCTGCCATCCGCCTTCGCCACCTTTGTCCACAGTTCCCCAGTTTCTTGACTGAGCAAAAACAGGGTACTGCGATCCGCCTGCATCAGATCGCGGGCTTGATCCATCACAGAACGCAGCGTCGCTTCCAGATCCAGACTTTGGCCCAGTGAAGATGTCGCCTTCAGAAGGGCGGAAACCCCCCGCTGATTCCGGGCAGCCACATAAAAAGACTGACAGCTTTCTAAGATAATGCCAATCGAGTTGGCAAAGGTGCGAAATTCCTCCTCATCCTCACTATCAAACGGCACATCACCGGCTTTATTTAACAGCTGCACCACCGCCACCACTTGATTCGGGTGTTTGTTACTAAAAATTGGGATGCACAGCAAGTTGCGGGTGTAATAGCCCGGATGTTCGTCAACTTCTTTGTTGAATAATTCATGCGTGCTAACGTCTGCAATATTCAGACATTCGCCGGTGGTGGCCACATGGCCGGCAATTCCAACATTCAGCGGAATGCGGATTTCTAGCGGCTTGCCATTTTCGCTGGGAGTGAGTTTAGACCATAATTGGCGTTTTTCGGTGTCAACTAAAAAGATAGTCGTACGATCCGCTTGGATGATTTGGCCAATTTTCAGCGTAAAGGCATCCAGCAGCTGCTCAAGCATCGTTTCCAGGGCTTCGTTGTTGATCAGCTCAATCGCCCGGAGAAACTGTTGAAATTCGGCGGTAATAAAATCGAGCAGGCAGACAAATTCGGCAACTGGCAGATTTTTAACGCGACGGGCTAGGGCACCCATGCGATTGGCTTGAGTCAATGTGGCCAGAACGCTACCAGCATCGGAAAATGTCATAGTAATAACCCCTCACAGGGTGCAGGATAACCCACGCTTCGGCACAAAGTTTCGCTCAAGTACAAGTCAAAGCGATCGGTGAATGCCGAAGCAATGCTGGGCACGCGCCAATGTGAGTGTTCCTTGAACCTGGTGACGGTCAAACTCTGTGTGAGCAACGTGATTGCCGGACTCGGATGATATGAATTTGAAGCCCCTTAATTAAGATAATCTCTCGCTCAACTTAGGGCGAACGCGGGTTGACAACCAAATTAACACTATCCATCAATAAGGAGTACCGGGAAAGTTACTCAATAGAAAATAGAGTCGTGTAGCTCGATCACTCAGGCTCAATACCAAGCGACCTATTACGAATTTATCTGGTTGTTACCAGCCTAACAAGGCTTGAACGCTATAAAAGTAAACATAGTTAAAGGACAAGGGCCACAGGAGCTAGTGCGCTCTGGCGAAAGTAACCTACCAGAGATGAGCTTGGGATAGGAGTTCTAGTCAGGCCGGCACAACTGCTCTTGGCTGCTTCAGGCGTTGAGTGATACCCAAATTCGCAACCCATGACAACTGGAACGGGTTCAGGTGCGCTTGTGGCGGACGAGGTGGGCAGTGGCTACAGCGCAACTGGAAGCAGCCGCAGCTAAAAAGTCAGTGATAAAAAGTGGGTGCCATTCATTACCCAAATATTAACTGAAGAACATCGTCCCGGAACGCCTAAGTTTTTTACCACAGAAGATGACGCGAATAGTAGCGCTCGCCTGTGAAACGCCACCCGCTTTGGAGTGTGTGCCAATTTACTCAAAAACTTGTTTTAGCCGGCAGTCTTCTATCTGGCATTCCTTTAATTGATCAAATTCTTGCTCACTTGAAAACTTACTTTTCCCAATGCTAACCCAACGGTAAAGCACAGGAACGACTCAACAACTTACTAGAAGATTGCTGAATAGGAATTTCAATGATAAACTCTGTTCCCTGCATGGGTTTGGAAATACACCGTAATTGACCCTTGTGTTTTTCAACAACAATCTGATAACTAATTGACAAACCCAAACCCGTTCCTTTGCCCACCGGCTTTGTGGTAAAGAACGGATCGAAAAGGCGTTTTTGCAGATGTTCCGCCATCCCTATTCCATTATCTGCTATCCGAATCACAACTTGGGGATTAGAGATGGAAGATTCTTTTTTTTGCGTCTCTTCTGCCTCTCTAATCTTCACAGAAGTGCTAATCGTAATAATCCGAGGAGCGTCTTTCTTTTCCAGCGCATCAATTGCATTGGCAAGCAAATTCATAAAAACTTGATTAAGTTGGCCGGCATAACACTCCACAGAGGGCAAGTTACCATACTCTTTAATAATTTGAATCTCACGATTGCCGGCATCTGCTTTCAAGCGATTTTGCAACAGCAGCAGTGTACTATCTAACCCCTCATGAATATCAACCGGCTTCATTTCTGATTCATCTAAACGGGAAAAATTTCGCAGCGATAAAACAATTGACCGAATGCGATCCGCTCCCATTTTCATCGAAGTTAATAGCTTCGGCAAATCTTCTAAAATAAACTCCAAATCCATCTCCCTCGATAACTCTAGAATGTCTATGGTTGGATTTGGATAATGCTGCCGGTAAAGCTGCAGCAAGTGTAACAAGTCGTCAATATATTGCTTTGCCGGCGTCACATTGCCATAAATAAAGCTCACCGGATTATTAATTTCGTGAGCCACACCGGCAACCAACTGCCCTAAAGAAGACATTTTTTCCGTCTGAATTAGTTGAGATTGAGTCAGCTGCAACTCCCGCATCGCTCGTTCGATCTGGCTCGCTTTTTCTCTCAATTCAACCTCCGACTGCTGCAACGCTTCATTTGCCAGCATTAAAGCAGCCGTGCGCTCCTCAACTCTTTGTTCTAGCAGCTCATTCGCCCGTTGCAAGCTAGCCTCCGCCTGCTCGCGTTCTACAATCACTGCCGCCAAAATTATCGTTGTTACCGCAATAACCCCGACAAAACACTGCAATAACAGCAGAGATTCGTTGAGTGACTCCCGGATAAATGGCCCATGACCGTGAACCGTCCCCCAAATCGCGCTACTCGACACGATCAGAATTAATAACGTTGCACCACGCTGGCCAAATCGAAAAGCAGCCCAGACTAAACAGGGAATGACTAAATAAGCCACCGGATAACCGCCGCCGAACGCCACTTGGCAAATACTTACCAGTAGTACCAACAGCAGTACAGCCTCAAAAAACTTGGGATGTGCAATTGCAGATTTTAGATAGGATGGTAAAGTCGAAAATCTCAAATTTGAAATCGGACGGATCCAAATCAGCAGTGCCGGTGCCACAACCAAAATTCCAACGGTATCTCCTAAAAACCACGTAGCCCAGGTTTGTCCGTAGGTATCCCAGCTACAGATGCCGGCCAAACACAAACTGGTTGAACCAAGCGTTGCGCTCACCGCGCAGATGAAAATAGCTCCCAGCGCCACAAACTTAAAAACATCCGCTGCCCGATCCAGCAAATTTTGGTGTCCCACAAACCGACGCAGCAAAAAGCTGCCCAACACATAAGGCACTGTCACCACGACTCCCATAAATGCCGAGAGGGCAATGGACGTGGCAACTGGAGGGGCATTTGCTTCACTCAATAAAGCCGTTATCGCTTCTAAAAACTGACCTAGCCAAATTCCCGGCCAAACTTCATATCCCAGCAGGATGACTGCTGCTAAGGAAATTCCAGATGCCGGCCACACCGGCATAACAGTCCCAGGTTGCTCCGCGAGTGAGCGCGCGAAGATCGCTGCAGCATAGTAGACAGTCGCGACAACCAGCACTTTGGTTAGCCATAGTGACCAATTAGGCCATGAGTAATGCTTCATGTTTTGTCAACCGTCTATATATAGATTCTGCTTCTTATAAAACCCACATTCCGCAATTAAATCATCATTCCCAGCTATTTTGGCGAACCCATCAGCCGAAACTTTTATCAAATAAGGATCAAAGCGTTTTACTAGCCAGATCCGCTTTTTATTTTTATTGGCAATTAATAATATTTATTGACTTTAATCCCAGGAATCTTTATAAATGGGCAACGTTATCCCCGCAGTACAAGGAATTGCTCTACGTGGTTTGAAAGATTGTATCTACCTAAAAAATGATTTAAGTGAATCTTCTATAAATCTTCAGAATTGCTAGGCTTACTGCCCTCACCCAAATAGGCAAGTGGCGATTTATCGTCCCATCAATTCAAAATAAAACAGCCCTAGAAAATTTTCTGGGGCTGTTGGCTATTTATCTTAAGTTGTGTTCAGAAGTTGGAATCTTTCAAGGGGCGAAAGACTTCTCGCCCCCAAATCAAACCTTACCACTCAGGGTTAACCGACCAACGTTTAACCCAAATTAACTTTAACAACGCGGTTCTTTTCTTCTTCAGCTTTAGGAAGCGTTAGCTGAAGAATGCCGTCTTTATATTCGGCTTGAACTTGGTTATTTTGAACCCGCCCTGGCAAAGGAATCACGCGTTGAAATTTACCGTAGCGGAATTCAGAGCGCATCATGCCATTTTCTTCTGTTTTGGCTTCACTCCGGCGTTCTCCGCTAATGGCAACGGCTTCTGCCGTAACTTGCACATCTAAATCCTTAGCTTCTAAGCCAGGAACTTCTAATTTCAAGTGAATCGCTTCCGGAGTTTCCTGCATTTCCGCTGCGGGAATAAAGGCAACGCCATTGGTGCGTCCATCAGCAGCCGGGGTGAGGGTATCAAACAGCCGGTTCATTTCCCGTTGCAAGCTATCAATCTCGCGGAAAGGTTCCCAACGAATGAGTGCCATAGTAGCTGCCTCCATTACCTGTTCTTTTAAGAGTTTCACCGCTCTCAATTGAGCTTGTTTTTAATATATTAAAAGCAACCGAATGGGGAGATTCGGTTCTTTGGTAAGGAGAAATCGCAATTCCCGAACTTTTTTAGGACGTGATTCGCAACACCGGCACAGTGAGCGAGCTGCTGTATTCAACAAGCGCGAAGCGTCATAGAAAGCTACAAAGAGATTTCCAGGCGTTTGTTATGTTTTTCAGTGATAACCTTAAAAACTTGTAGAGTTCGGTTAAACGATTTGTGCCATGTTAGAGTGTCCGTCTCATCACCGCAATCGGTACTTGCCCAATAGATGCAGCACTTAAAATGATTGCAATAGTCCTGCGGCTTGAACTTTCCAATCTAAAACCTAAAATCTAAAATCACATGAGTGAAAGCGTTACTAGCTCTAACTTGGGATTATGGGGTCAGCGGTTAGTCGCCGCGATTTTCCTGGGTGGCCAAGTTATTGTTCACCTGTTTGCCGGCAAGATCCACCGGCGCAACACCCTCGACCAAATGGCAGCAGTTGGCCCAGAGTCTTTGCTGATCGCCCTGTTAACGGCTGCCTTTGTGGGCATGGTGTTCACAATTCAGGTAGCGCGAGAATTTATTAACTTTGGTGCGGCAAATGCGGTGGGTGGCGTCCTCGCTATTTCCCTTGCCCGTGAACTTGGCCCAGTTTTGACAGCAGTGATCTTAGCAGGGCGCGTTGGTTCAGCGTTTGCTGCAGAAATTGGCACGATGAAAGTAACCGAGCAAATAGACGCGCTGTATATCCTCAAAACCGATCCGATTGATTATTTGGTACTTCCCCGCGTCATCGCTTGCTGCATCATGCTGCCGGTTTTAACCATCCTGTGTCTGATCACCGGCATGGCAGGGGGAATGTTGATCGCCACGAATATGTACGGCATCTCCCAAAATATGTTTTTAAGTTCTGCTCGTAACTTCCTCGATATTTGGGACATTTGCAGTGCTGCCCTTAAAGGAATTTTCTTTGGTTCTTTAATTGCCGTGATTGGGTGCAGCTGGGGTTTGACGACAACGGGGGGTGCTAAGGGCGTTGGGCAGTCCACCACGACAGCAGTTGTTACCTCCCTGCTGGCGATCTTTGTGTTTAACTTTTTTCTGTCCTACTTGATGTTTCGCGGCACCGGCAGTGCTGTGATGAAAGGTTTGTAAGGGCTTGAACCTTTAGAATTAAATCAGGTAACGTAACTTTACAGACAAAGGAATTTAAGAAAAGTGACAACTGCCACATCTTCTCGCCTGCCAGCGCAGACAGTTGAACTAGCTCCAAGCTATACGCTGCCACTGGTTTTAGTGTTCGCACCCCTTCCCCTTTTACTGGTGCAACCTTGGGTGGCAAGCGTGATTGCGATTTTTGGCTTGTTTCTCATGTTTCAGGCGCTTACCATTCGCCTGAGATTCACAGAAACAGCCTTAGATGTCTATCGTTCGGAAAAGTTGATCCGCAGCTTTCCCTATCAGGAATGGCAAAATTGGCGGATTTTTTGGCCTGCTGTCCCCATTCTGTTTTACTTTAAAGAAGTCAAGAGTATCCACTTCTTGCCAGTGTTATTTGACCCTAAGATGCTGCAAACCTGTTTGGAGGAGCGCTGCCCAATTAATCGGTGAAGTAGGGACGGCTTTGTGATAGTCAATTGAAGGCTAGGCAGACCGCCCAGACAAGAAAACGAGTTTCCTGCTCGGCACTGAGCACTCGGTGACGCACGTTCCCTGAAATTTTCAGGATTGCCCTATTAATTTATGAGTTCAGACGAAACCCAACATCCAGAAGAGTTACAAGATCAAGCCATTGAGCCGGTGGATTTGCCAGAGGAGCAACGTTCACCGGCAGCGTCAGATAGCGAAAATTTGCCGGTTGAGCTGCCGGCAATAATTTCTCTTGATGAGGCGGCAACTTTGGCGCAACGAGTGGCTGAATTGCAACAGCAAGAACAAACCTTGAAAGAGGAAATTGCCAAGTTGCAAACCTCTCGCGCTCAACTGTTGCAAACTCAGGCAGACACGCAAGCTGCTTTAGGCCGGCTCGTCCAAGAAGGCTTGAGTGAGCTAGAACAGCGCAAGCAGGCGTTGCAAATTAGCGTAGAACAACTGGAACGGCGTCAAGAACGCATCCGTGCTGAGATGCGAACAACCTTTGCCGGCGCTTCTCAAGATTTGGCGATTCGGGTTCAAGGTTTTAAGGACTACTTGGTGGGAAGCTTGCAGGATTTGGCCAGTGCGGCTGAGCAGTTAGAACTAACGCCGCCGGCACCCACTCCTCAAAAGCAAGCTGTCAGAGAAGCTAGGGTCGAGCAAAAGTCCTCATCGCCTAAGTTTGCCGAGCAAGGATTTCAAGAGCAAGCCAAACAAATTCGGCGCATTTTAGACCAATATCGCACGATGCCGGATTATTACGGCCCGGCTTGGCAACTGCGCCGTACGTTTGAGCCAATTCACGCTGAGCGAATTTCTAACTGGTTTTTTACTCAAGGAGGCCGGGGAGCCTTGCGGAGTATGGGGAGCCGGTTGCAAAATATTCTCATCGCTTCCTCTGCGATCTCGGTATTGCGGCAGATTTACGGCAATCGTCTGCGGACGCTAGTTCTGGCTACGACACCAGAACGGCTGGGAGAATGGCGTCGCGGCTTGCAAGACTGTCTGGGTATTACTCGCAGCGATTTTGGCCCAGAACGGGGCGTTGTGTTATTTGAGGCGGCTGAACCCCTGGCGCAAAAAGCAGATCGGCTGGTGAAAGATGGTCAGATGCCGCTAATTATCATTGATGAAACGGAAGACCAAATTAATCTTGCGTTATTGCAATTTCCCCTGTGGTTGGCTTTCGCGCCTGAACCCCAAATTATGCCGGCGGCCAGGGAGTTTTAAGGGTGAGTAGTTATTGGTTTACTTGCACTTTTGCCAAAAATGTGGTTGCTTAATGTGAACCACAGATAAACACCGATAAACACAGATATTTTGGTATCTGTTTGCCGGCTGAATCTGAAAAGTTTAATTCACAGTTGTTGACAAATCTAAAATTGCAGAATGGCTCTTTGGTTAAGTTTTAATTTGGGATTGCTAATCGCGGCTTATCTGTTGGGTTCAACTCCAACCGGCTATGCGATAGGACGCTGGCTTAAGGGTGTTGACATTCGGGAGGTGGGTTCCGGATCAACCGGCGCAACAAATGTGCTGAGAACCCTGGGAAAAGGGCCGGCGCTATTTGTTCTCCTGGTTGATGTCTTAAAGGGAGCTTCGGCAATCTTGCTGACTCGCTGGGCTTACACGCTGGATATAACCTCTACCCTTGTTGCACCCCCAATTCTTGATAATTGGCTGCCTTGGATGGTTGTGGCGTCAGGATTAGCCGTTATGTTGGGTCACAGTAAATCAATTTGGTTAGGCTTCACCGGCGGCAAATCTGTGGCGACAAGTTTGGGCCTTTTGTTAGCGCTATACTGGCCGGTGGGCTTAGGAACTTTGGGCACTTTTATCGCTGTTTTAGCAGTTTCTCGAATTGTTTCTCTTAGTTCAATTTCGGGGACGATTGGCTGTGCGATATTGATGATTGTGACTCATCAACCGCTGCCTTACTGTTTGTTAGCGGTTGCCGGCGGTTTATATGTGATTTGGCGGCATCAAAGTAATATTGAGCGCTTACTTGCCGGTGTTGAGCCTCGCTTGGGGGAAAATATAGCGCAAGATGTAGAAACTAGCAGTTAACAATTGTAAATACTGGTTACATTGTTATCAATGATATTAATTGAGTGCTTTAAACCGGCACGCTGCTACTTTTACGACTTCAATTAAAGTGGAAAGGAAGCCGGCTTTTTCTTATTGGGTAGTGCCGGCATTGCCGAATTTTCCACATCATATATAGCTATATTTTCGTTAGGGGCGCTTGACCCCTAACGAATAACAATTGCCGACAATCTTTTATTCGGCTCCGGTTGATTCAGGCGTTGAAGTCGAATCTATTGGGTTCTCCGGCTCGCTTGGGACAGTTGGATTATTAAATGGAGTCGTCTCCCCAGGTGAAACTGGATCGCCCAGTGGATTTGTGTCTTGGGGCGAAACTGGATCGCCCAGTGGATTTGTGTCTTGGGGCGAAACTGGATCGCCCAGTGGATTTGTGTCTCGGGGCGAAACTGGATCGCCAAGTGGGTTTGTTTCTAGAGGTGGCCTTGTATCTAATGGTGAAGTTGGTCGAATGGGATCAACTGTTTCACGATTTAAATTATCACGTTGTTCTTGTTCACGTTGTTCAAAATCACCCTCTTCTTGTTCAGCAGCTTCACGTAGTCTCTCTTGTTCAGCAGCAGCTTCACGTAGTCTCTCTTGTTCAGCAGCAGCTTCACGTAGTCTCTCTTGTTCAGCAGCAGCTTCACGTAGTCTCTCTTGTTCAGCAGCAACTTCACGTAGTCTCTCTTGTTCAGCAGCAACTTCACGTAGTCTCTCTTGTTCAGCAGCAGCTTCACGTTGTCTATCCTGTTCAGCAGCAGCTTCACGTTGTTTCTGTACGCGGTCGTTTATTTCACGCGCACGCTCACGAGCTAGACGAGCGGCATCAGGATTGCCTTTATCAACAAACTGCAGAGGTTTCCACAAGCCTTGTACTCCGTTCTTTGATGAGCTGAACTTCCACTTGTTTCTGGCGGTTTCAAGTGCTAATTCATCAAGGATTGGGGAACCACTGCCTTTGTAAACCTCCGCACTTATGACATTTCCATTTTTGTCAATATCTAAAAGCATTTCAGTCATAGGTACGCCGTCTAGATCCACTTCATCAGGGATCTTTGAAGGATGGGGCGGCTCGCATCGGCGGCACGTTATATTCTCCGGTTCTGAACCACCAGAACTGCTGTCATCTCTATCTGCCGACCCGGTTTCTGGTCTTAATGGCCCTGTGGCAATGGCACTGCCATTGCCACTGCCATTGCCACTGCCATTGCCACTGCCATTGCCGCCACCGGAACCTGTGCCACTGCCAGGGCCTGTGCCGCTGCCATTACCTGTCCCTGTGCCAGAGCCATTACCGCCTCCTGTACCACTGCCTGTGCCTTCTCCTATGCCAGTACCAGTGCCAGTGCCGGTACCGCCTCCTGAGCCGCCTCCTGAAGTTCCAGTATTGGTGCGAGCGCTTGTAGTGCCTGACTGATTGCCACGATTGTTTCCAATACCTAGATTCTCTAAAAGAGAGCGAGTCGTTCCTGGAGAAAAGCTAGACGAAGGATTTTGCGTCGGAGCCGGCTTAGAGTCTGCTATTAGTGGAGAACTCGTTGGCCTTGGTTGTGCTATCTGAGCTGGTTTGGGAGTTTGGCTAGCTGCGGGCCTAGGTGTGGGTGTTGGCGTAGGTGAGGGAGTTGCCTTGGTTGCCGGTGAGGGAGTTGCCTTGGGTGTCGGTGTCGGTGTGGGAGTTGCCTTGGGTGCCGGTGTTGGAGTTGGTGCCGGTGCCGGTGTCGGTGTGGGAGTTGGTGTGGGGGTTGGTGTTGGTGTAGGAGTTGGTGTTGGTGTAGGAGTTGGTTCTTCTGGCGTGATGCTATCCTCCGACGTCGGTTCTGGTGTCGGTTCTGGTGTGGGGGTCGGTTCTGGTGTGGGGGTCGGTTCTGGTGTGGGGGTTGGTTCTGGTGTGGGGGTCGGTTCTGGGGTGGGGGTTGGTTCTGGTGTCGGTTCTGGTGTGGGGGTTGGTTCTGGTGTCGGTTCTGGTGTGGGGGTTGGTTCTGGTGTCGGTGTCGGCACTGGCTGCTGTGCAACAACTGGTTGAGCAGCCAAAGCTATTTCTGGCGAGGAATCTGCTGCTGTAGATAATGCATCAGCTTCAGCGCCACCGCCACCGCCACCGCCACCGCCACCACCGCCGCCGCCACCGCCGCCGCCAGCGTCTTCTTCAGATAAAGTCTGTTCGATTGCTTCCTCAGCTTCGAGACTGGAAGCTTCTACGAGTACCACTTCTATAGGTTCTGCTGCCAGCAGATCTGGCGTTTTAACTCCAAAATTGGTCAGGAGCAGCAACGCTGCGTGTAGCGCCAGTGAACCTAAGACGCTGTAGGTCATAAAAGACCTCAGCTCCTCCTCTTCTTTTTCTCGTTGCTGTCTAGCAATGCTTGAAAGACTCATCTTTTATTGCAAACTATTTGCACTTGCTCTGAGTCAAATTAAGACGATTGGAATCTTTTGTCAAGAGGAGAAACAGAGTTATTTTTAGGGTTGCAGTGTCTATAATCCTTATCAGCCAGCTTTTTCAGAAAAAATAGAATTTTTCCTTTAAGTAATTATACTTGGCCACTAAGCGAGGTTAAGGCACACAAGCAGATAGGGGTTGACATAGATTTGCATTAGGGTTAATCTCGCATGATGAAGATTTGCTTTGCCAGTAGAGTATCTGGTAAGCGATAGTAGCCTTGTCAATTGCCCTAGAAATAGTACATGGGAATCAGTAAAGTTTTTGCGGACGGCGGCGTGGTTATGTGGCCGCTGCTTGGATTTTCAGTGTTAGCAGTGGCCCTAATTATCGAGCGGGTGGTTTTTTGGTTTCGAGTCAATCGCCGGCAGAATCGTGTGGTGCGCGAAGTCCTAAATCTGTACCGACGCGAGAATATGGTAGGTGCTTTGAATAAACTCCAGCAGAATGCCGATCTGCCCATCTCTCGAATTTTTCTAGCTGCTTTGGAACTCGAAGAACCCACCCCAGAAGAATTTCGCCTTGCTTTGGAAACTGAATCGCAAGCAGAAATCCCATTGCTGAAGCGGTTTAACAACATATTTGATACAATTATCCAACTTGCACCCCTGCTAGGTCTTCTCGGCACCGTCTTGGGATTGATTACTTCCTTTGCCTCTCTCAATATCGGTGATGTGGGTGGCAGTAAAACGGCAGGCGTCACCTCTGGGATCAGTGAAGCTCTAGTTTCTACAGCCTCTGGATTGATTGTTGCAATCTTTGTTCTCCTGTTTGCCAATACGTTTCGCGGGCTTTACACACGCCAGATCGCACGGATTCAGGAGTATGGTGGGCAGTTAGAATTGCTGTATCGCCATCGCTATGAAAAAGGGGAGAAGTCTTATGCGCCTACCCGATGAACCGGAACTGCCATTTCAAATTAACATCGTGCCGTTGATTGATGTGGTCTTTGCAATTCTGACGTTTTTTGTTATGTCTACACTGTTTTTGACCCGTTCTGAAGGGTTATCAGTGAATTTGCCCAATGCCGCAAGCGGACAATCTCAGAAACCGGCTCAGGTGACAGTGACAATCAATCCCGAAGGAAAGTTAGCATTTAACCGTGAACCGATTCAGCTAGATGCGCTGGAAAGTGAGGTTCGCAAGCAGATCAAGCCGGATGCAGACTTGCTGGTGGTATTGAATGCGGATAAGGCTGTTGATCACGGTGTGGTTGTTGATGTGATGGATCGCGTGCGCCGGATTAAGGGAGCAAAATTGGCCATTGCGACTCAGAAGCCTTAGTGCTTGTCAAATTTTTGGATTTCCCAACCGGCATCAAGAAAGGGCGGAGATTTAGAATAAACCGGCTTGTCCGGGAATCATTGACAGGATGGGTGATTTTAAGCGATGCCGGTGTGATCAAGCGTCAGTCACTGACGTTCTGGGAAAGCACTCGGTTCAGTTGGCTGTATGTTTTGTGAAGCCCAAAAGCGGAATCGAGTTTAATGTAGGCGATTCTATTAAAATTGCCGGCAGTCGGTTGAGCGTCTGCGATATGAGAAGATAGAAAAGCTGTCTTGGCAAAAAGCCCCAGGCTCTTGCAATGGCAGTTTTTCAGCTTGTTGGAGAGGGAACACTAGGTCTACATTTATGAAAGTTGGCGATCGCGTTCGCGTCAAAGAGTCTGTGATTGTTTACCACCATCCCGATCATCGCAATCAGCCCTTTGATGTCAAGGGTCATGAAGGAGAAGTTCTGGGCATTATTCAGGATTGGCAAGGGAGACCCGTCAGCGCCAACCTGCCTGTTCATGTCAAGTTTGACAAAAAATTCAGAGCACACTTTCAAGGAAATGAGCTAGAGCTGATCGAATAAGGAGTCGATTTAAAAAAAGGCAACAGTAATAAGAAAGGATTCTTTGCTTTGCCTTTTTACTTTTTATTTTCGTCCTCGGAAAAACCAACCAAAAATATTAATATCACCCCGCATTTTTTGTAGCTCTTGCTGGTTTTTCTGGGCAGTTTCGTAATACCACCGGCAGTAATCATTAAACTCTTCGCGCTGCTGGACTTCCCGGTAAAACTCGCGGCTAATTTGATGGGTTTCTAAAATTTCGATTTCGGGCTGAGGCGCAGGAACGATCCATCGCAAGTCGTTGAACTTCATGGCTGTTACAGGCAACAATGCCAGGGTTGACAGGGAAGCAGACAAAAACGCAATAATTCGCGCTAAAAGGGAAGATTCCTCAACCTTGATCGGTCGCTCTAATGAACTTCCGACTTGCTTTGGTGTGAAGAGGAAAGGTTACGCTCACCATAACATACTCGCTAAAGAATCAACTGCGGCGCTAGAAACGGCTGAACTCACTCGCTACATTTGGCCGGTTTAAAGCCAACCGCGCAAGCGATAGACAACAAGACCGATGTATTCTTTTAATGCTCTGGTTGTTTGCTGGAGGTTGTCGGCATCGGGGATAATATTGAGCAGTGTTGATTGCCAGCTACTATTAATTTCTTGCAACTCTTGTTCGCTCACCAAAAAGTCTGTAGGTGCGGGAGTTGCTTGGATGCCTTGCCGCTTGAAAATGAGAAGTGATCGCGGCATATGCATGGCTGAGGTGACAAGCAATACCTGCCGGCGAATTCCTTGAGAGTCGAGGATTTTTCGCACATTAACGGCATTTTCGTGGGTGTTGAGTGAGGTGGGATCTTGCAGAATCGCATCTTTGGGTACGCCCATTGTTTCAGCGATTTTGGCCAGATCTTCTGATTCTGCCGGCCCGCCTCCTTTCCACTCAATGCGCCCGCCGCTGAGGATGAGAAACGGCGCTTTCCCTTGCCGATATAGTTGAGCACCGTGAAGAATTCGATCACCGGCTTCACTGACATCCACCCAAGGACGAGGCGAGATAGCCGGCTTGACTGCGCCGCCTAAGACGACAATGGCATCTGCTTGAGGTAGTTGTGCTGCCGGCAAATTTTGCCACTCCAGGGAACGAACTAAACCCTGCGCCACCAAGCCGTTACTCCCCAGCAACAAAATAATCCAAGCCAGAGAAATCACCGCTGCTGCCCAGCGAGGGCGCTTCCATAATATAACTAGGGCGACAAGCATCAGCAGACAGCTTAGCCCCAAGGGATAGATGAATATCGGCAGCAACTTTGACAAAAACAGAAACATTGGTTTAGCGGGAGTGTTTGAGCGGGGAATACTATTGCAATAGGGTAGCAGAGCCAGATACCCTCTGCTGTTTCTCATTTAGCGTTAAATCAGTTAGCCCAAGCCTTTGTAAGGTGCTGCGTTCCCAGAAGCCGGTGAACAACAATCCTGAAAAAATGCCTCTCGAAGCGGCTTATTTTACTCCCATCCCCTAAATTTCATTTTTACTTGAATTGCCTAGCCGCTGTGGCGCTGGCAATGGATCGGGTTCTGGCAACGACTGATTACCCAACATTTAGTAAGTCTGCCAAAATAGAAAAAGTCTTAGGTCTAGCATACGATCACTGTCATCGCTCAGTCCTGGGATGATGCGTTGAATTTCGGCCTCCTCACAAACAATCATAAGAAGATGAAGCTAAGGACTGCTTTTGTTTCGAGTTTCTTGGGGCTGGCTTCTTTAGTTGCCCTTTTAGGAATTATTAACGTACTTTTAGAAAAAAATAATAATTATTATTTATTGCGAATCTCTCAAACGACTATTCCCAAAATACTTGGGTTGGAACAAATTAAATCTGCATCATCCCGAATGATTGCAGAAACTTTAAGTCAAGCTTTAATTAAATCAGAATTAGCTCGGACATCCTCCAAGACGAATGAAGCACAAAATCTGGCAAAATACCGGAAAGAAGAAGAACAAGAATTTGCCGCAGCCCAAAAAGAAATGGATGCCTGGATGAAAAATTTAGAATCTCTTCCCCGCGATTCTAAATCGGAAAAGTTGTTTCAAGAACTTCAAGCCTATCAAAATATATTTTTTCAAAAAAATAAACTACTCATTGATTTAAAAAATACCCCAAACACAAATGCAGCGGTTTTAGCAGCCACCAAGGAGTTGGAAGAAACAGAAGAAGAATTTCTTGATTTAATCGATCAAGCGATTGCAATAGAGGCAGACAATCTAAGGCTTGCTGAAGAAACATCTGCTCGTAATGTAAAAAATGCCATGCAACTCAACTTGGCATCAATAATATTAGTTACGATTTTAGCTATTTATCTAGGATTATTTTTAGCAAAGAAAGTTGTGCAGCCGATTATTGAAATTAAAGATGCTGCGGTTAAAATTGGTCAAGGTAAATTGGATGTCAGGTTAAAATCTAAAAACTTAAGTGAAATAGCTATCTTGGCGGATACTTTTAATACAATGGCCGACAATTTAGCCAAGATTACGGTTTCTCAATCTTATTTTGATAATGTTTTGAGGTCGATGATAGACGCGTTGATCGTCCTCAATCCTGACATGACGATTAAAACTTTTAATTTCGCGGCTTTTTTGTTGTTGAGATATGACGATGAAAGCGATTTAATCGGCCAGCCCTTAAAAATTATATTAGGAGATAAAAGATTTTTAAAAGATTTAGAAGAGAGCGAACTAACTCAAAACAATAGTTTTTTAGGTCGAAAAGAAACAACGCTCTTAGCTAAGAATGGGGAAAAAATTCCCGTTTATTTTTCAGCTTCAGTTTTGCGGGATGATGACGGCAAAATTCAAGGGTTCGTCTGTTTAGCTCAAGATATCACGGAGCGCAAGCGGGCGGAAACGGCACGACAGGAATCAGAAGCGAAATGGCGTTCCTTAGTTGAAAACGCACCGGATACGATTATCACCGCAGATGCCACCGGCACGATTCAATTTATCAATCGCGCGATGCCGGGATTAACGACAGAACAAGTGATTGGAACCAGTATTTATGACTGCGTTCCCCTAGAGTCGCGCGAACAATTAAGACAGAGTATCAACAGCGTTTTTGAAACCGGCCAACCTCAGAACTGCGAACTTGCTTGGGTTGGTTCTGCCGGCAACGAGTGCTGGTATTCCAGCCGGCTTGGGCCGGTTCACAACGGTGGTAAAGTCGTCGCGGTTACCCTGATCGGCAGCGATATCACCGATCGCAAGCGTATGGAAGAAGCACTGCGAGAATCAGAAGACCGGCTAGAAGGCATTCTCAACTCCCTTACAGATATTGTGTGGTCTGTTTCTGTACAAACTTTTGAAACACTTTACCTCAATCCCGCAGCAGAAAACGTTTACAGCCGGCCCACCTCAGAATTTTTTCAAAATCCAAGGCTGTGGCTGGAAGTCGTTCACCCAGAAGATCGCGAACACGCAATGTTTGCCTCCCAGCAAATGCTCACCACCGGCTTCAAAGAGATAGAATACCGAATTGTCCGGCCTGATGGAGAAGTGCGCTGGCTGCATGATCGGGGACATTTGACTTGCACTGCTGACGGTATCCCCCTGCGTCTAGACGGCATTGCCACCGACATCACAGAACGCAAACGGGCCGAAGAAGCGTTGCAAAAGTTAAACGAAGACTTGGAAATTCGAGTTCAGGAACGCACCAAAGCCTTCAAACAAGCTAACAAGCGATTGCAACAAGAGATAGCTGAACGGCAGTTGGTGGGGGAAGCACTGCATCAAAGCGAAGAACGGCTTAACAGTATTCTCAATTCGCTTGATGACGTGGTTTGGTCAGTTGATGCGACAAACTTCCAGTTGCTTTATTTGAGTTCCGCCGTCGAAACAGTTTATGGACGCTCAGTTAACGATTTTCTTCAAAATCCTAACATCTGGGTAGAGGCGATTCACCCAGAAGACCGGCAGCGCGTTCAAAAGGTTACTCAACAGCGTTTTGAAGCCGGCACCGTTGAATTAGAATACCGCATCATCCACGGTAGTGGGGAAGTGCGCTGGCTGCGCGATCGCTCTAGAGTCGTTCACAACGCCGAGGGTAAAGCGATCCGCCTTGATGGCATCTCCACCGACATTACCGAAGGCAAGCAGGCACAAGAAGCACTCTTAACCAGCGAAAACCACTATCGCGCAATTGTTGAAGATCAAACCGAATTAATCTGCCGGTTTTTGCCGAATGGAACCCTGACGTTTGTCAATGACGCCTACTGCCGGTATTTCAGTAAGCCGCGAGAAGAAGTGATCGGGCATCGCTTTATGTCGGCAGTCCCGGAACGAGAACAGGTGATCGTACTCAAAAACTTAAAATCTGTCTCCCTCAAAAATCCTGTCATTACCTGGGAAAACCGGCTCGTTTTGCCGAATGGCGAAATCCGCGCCCAGCAGTGGACAAATCGGGCTATCTTTGACGAATCCGGCAAAGTCATAGAATTTCAGGCAGTAGGACGCGACATCACCCAGCGCAAGCGGGCTGAGGCAGCCTTGCGGAAATCGGAAGCGCGATTTAGAAACTTGGCAAAACGAGAAGCGCTGCTGAACCAGCTAGCCAGTCAAATCCGCAACTCCTTAGATTTGGATACAATTTTGGACGCGGCTGTGCGAGAAATTCGCAGTTTGTTGCAAATTGATCGATGTCTGTTTATTTGGTATCGCTCAAATGCCGGTAGCAGTCATCTGAAAGATTTTTCCAGCCCAAATTCAAATTTTAAAGGTCAAACTGCCTCTTGGGAAGTGGTCAAAGAAGCCCGAAATCCTGAGCTTCCCAGCCTCTTAGGTCACTATCCGAATCAGCCAGAAAATCACTACATGGCGAAGCTGTTGAATCGGGAAATGATTCGCGTAGACGATCTCACTTTATCTGCCGATCCAGAATACCAGCAGTTGCACACAAGTTGGGGCTATACCTCAGTGGCTATTCTTCCCATTGTCACCCTCGCTGGAGAAATGGGTTGGCTTAGCTGCGGTCACTGTAGTGGGCCGCGTCCTTGGCGGGATAGTGAATTGACGCTGTTGCAAGCAATTAGTGACCAAGTCACGATTGCCATTAGCCAAGCGGAACTCTACGCCCATGCCACCGAGGCAGCGCGGGCGGCGAGGGAACAAGCCCAACAGCTTCAGCAAGCGATGAAAGCGCTGCAACAAACGCAAGCGCAACTGATTCAAACGGAAAAAATGTCGTCTTTAGGGCAGATGGTTGCCGGTGTTGCTCACGAAATTAATAATCCGGTGAGTTTTATCTATGGCAATGTTGACCCGGCGATGGAATACATTGAAGATTTGCTTAATCTTTTGGAGCTTTACCGGCAATCCTATCCGAAACCGCTGCCGGTGATTCAAGACGAAATTGAAGCGATAGACCTAGAATTTTTAAAAGAAGATTTACCGAAACTTTTATCATCCATGAAAGTGGGGGCTGAACGCATTCGCCAAATTGTTTTGTCTCTGCGAAATTTCTCGCGACTGGATGAAGCGCAAATGAAATCTGTAGATATTCATGAGGGACTGGATAATACTTTATTGATTTTGCAAAATCGTTTGAAAGCCAAAGGGGCAATGTCGGAAATTCAGGTAATTAAAGAGTATGGAACCTTGCCGCCGGTACACTGTTTTGCTGGGCAATTAAATCAGGTGTTTATGAATATCCTGGCAAATGCAATTGATGCTTTGGAGATGGAGAGAAAACTGGGAAATGCTTCAGTGATGCCGACGATTCGGATTCACACCGGCCTTTTAAATGGACAGCGCGTGGAAATCCGAATTGCAGATAATGGCCCAGGTATGAGCCAGGAAGTGAAACAGCGAGTTTTTGATCCGTTCTTTACGACAAAACCTGTGGGTGCCGGCACGGGTTTGGGGCTGTCAATTAGTTATCAAATTGTCGTAGATAAACACGGAGGCGAACTGAGTTGTGTTTCAGGATTTGGTGAGGGTACAGAGTTTATTATTGAGCTGCCGGTGCAGCAGGATTATGCAGAACCAGCTCTTTTTAAATAATCTCTGACTTTCAAATCTAAAATAGCTTATTCTTTTTTCTCTACATTGTCATTGTTTTCATCATTTTCATCGATTGGCTCAGGCGGATCATCAAATAATCGCCGGCTCGAACCCGCCTGACGAGTCCACCGACTCTGTTTTGCCAAAGTAGAGGTTGGCTGGTTTTCCAGCAGTTCTGAACGCGCTTTAGATAATCTAGAAAGCTGATTATCAGCTTGCTCCTCAGGTGGAAAATCTGGATCGTCAGTTCGCCACCAAGCGTTTATAAAGCCGGCTGCAAAACCTCCGATTGCTCCTAAAAAAATACTCAAAGAAATTCGGTAGCCTAAGGAAAGAAAGGCAACGAGAAACAACAACCAAGTCTGCAATCCTATATAAAATCCTTTGGAAAGACCAGCAGGCTTTCGCTCAAACTTTCGATTAACTTTCATAAATTTTCTTCAACATAATTTTTAGATAAACACAGTTATTTTACCCAGAAAACTAATCGCTAATCGTTCAATACTCGTAATTTTATTAATTGTTCTTCTAAATCTTCGGTGGTATCTATAATTTTTACATAAGATTGTTCCAATTCTGTGAAAGGTTCAGCCGTTGCTTGTTGCGCCGGCAGCAGATCGGCAGTTGCGTCAGCAATATCACCCTTGCGCTGGTTGAGTCGATCACGCAACACTTCTGCCGGCGCAGTACAATAAACGATTTGCAAAGGCAGTTGATGGGTATTGCATTGAAGCATTACATTTAACCTGAATGCCTGCCGATCATATTTCCCATCCAATATTACCCGCCAACCTTGTTGAGCTAAAATAACTCCTAACTCTAACAGCCGGTGATAAGTCTTGTGAGTCATCTCAGGAGTATAAAGATTTTCCCCTCCCCGCTGATTTAAAGAAATCCCTCCTAAATGTTTCCGAACCGCATCTGATCGAATGTGAATAGCACCCGTTTGACGTGCTAAATGCCGCGCTACCGTACTCTTCCCAGAACCCGATAAACCTGACATTAAAATAATCTCTCCTTGGCGCGGTTGGGTGTATTGCCAAGCCAGGTTGTAATATTTTTTAGCAGTTTCTGCCGGCATCTCTTTTTCTTCAGATGAAACACTCGGATCGTCTAGCAAAAAAGATGTTACCATCGCCCTAACATAAGCTTGCCGAATCAAATACAGGGGCAATACCTGCAACCCTTCCCAATCACCTGTTTGCTCAATATAAGTGTTTAAATAAATATTGCTCAAATCCGGGCGCTGTCTTACCTCCAAATCGACGACTGCATAAGCAAGATCGAACATAACATCCACACAACGCAGACGATCATTAAATTCAATACAATCAAACAGCAAAACTTTATCTTGACACCATGCAATATTACTTAAATGTAAATCACCATGACATTCTCGAATCCAATTTTTTTCAATTCGGTTATCAAATAATGCTTGGTTTTGAGTAAAAAAGTTGTCTGTAAATCTTCTAATATCTGCAAACTGCTCTTGACTTAATAACCATTCTATATACTTTTCTGTTCGCTGATAATTTTGCTCAATAGCCTCTCGAATCTGGGATAAGTTCCCAAAACTGCGAACCCACTCATTAGTTAAGGATTTTTCATGAAAATTCGCGACACAACGCCCCAATTCTTCTAAATGCTGTTCCGTTAACAAGCCTCGCTGAAGCAAATTAACAAATAGGGCTTCTTGGGGAACCTGACGCATTTTAAGTGCATATTCAACCGGCTCACCCACCCCACCTAACTGAAATTGACTGCCTAATTGAGTAACCGGCAAAACTTCTAAATAAACATCCGGCGCACCCCGCTGATTCAAAAGCAATTCTCTTTCGCAAAAAAATCGACGTTTTGCCAAAGTCGAATAATCCAATAAACCAAAATTCACAGGCTTCTTAATTTTGTAGACATAATTACCTGTCAGCAGCACAAAAGAACTATGGGTTTGAATCAGCTCAACCGGCTCTCTCACCCAATGGCAATAAAAAGCCGGTTGCAACATCTGCTGAATTAAGACAGGAACACAAGCATCACGCATACTGTTTCAAGACCTAGAGTTTAACTTATTTTCTAATTCACAATTAAAAACTTTTTAAGGATAATTTCAATTTTTAATTAAACCTCTATCGGTGTATAATTCTTAAAAAGAAAAAAGTTCTATGACAGAAAACAACCAGCAGTCAAAACCAGTCGGTGTATTTGGCGTCGGCAACGCCTTAGTAGACATTCTTGCATTAGTGGAAGATGATTTTGTCGGCGAACATTCCCTAAATCGTGGCTCGATGACTTTGGTGGACGCCGAAAGGCAAGCCGGCCTTTTGCATAACTTGGCGCACACCTCCCTGCAACTGCGATCCGGCGGATCAGCAGCCAACGCGATGATCGCCCTCGCGCAGAGTGGGGGCACCGGCTTCTATTCGGGTAAAGTTGCTAAAGATACCAACGGGGAATTTTACCGGCAAGACATGATCGCTGCCGGCATTGAATTTGACGTGCACCCAGCGCCCCCCTCAAATGGCCCAACCGGCACTTGTTTGGTGCTGACAACTCCCGATGCTGAGCGCACCATGTGTACCAATCTGGGCGTTTCCACTACCTTAGCCGCCACAGATATCGATGTGGAGCGACTGAAGCAGTGCCAATACAGCTATATTGAAGGCTATCTTTGGGATGCGCCAGAACCCCGTAAAGCTTCCATTGAAACGATGGAGCAGTCTAAGCGCAACGGGGTCAAGGTTTCGTTTACGTTTTCCGATTCATTTCTGGTAGATCGCTTTGCCGGTGATTTTCACAAACTGGTTACGGACTATTGCGATACGATTTTCTGCAATGCCGATGAGGTGCGCCGGTTCTGTGAGATGGAATCGCTGGAAGATTGCGCTCGTAAAATGGGTGAACTCGTGGATCTGGCTTTTATTACCGATAGCGAGAATGGCTGCTTGGTAGTGGAAAACCGGCAAATCGTCCATGTGCCAGGATTTCCAGTGCGAGCGATAGATACAGTCGGGGCGGGAGATGCCTTTGCCGGCGGCGTGTTATTCGGCCTTACTAACGGCTACAGCGCCGCTCAGGCAGCTCGTTGGGGTAATTACCTCGCTTCCTCGGTCGTGCAGGTTCACGGGCCGCGTTTGGAAGAATTGCCGGCGAAAAAAGTTGAGGAAATTGTTGCCGGTTAAAACAAAGCCGGGATTCGGGAATTAGGGAATAGAAATAGAAAAGCCTGAGAATCATCCCAGGCTTTTCTCGGTGCACTTCTAAAATTGCTTAAACTGCAGCAGCAGCCGCGTCGGCTTCGTCGTCTACAGCGTCGCCTTTAGCCAAGAGGACACTAACCACAACCCGACCCGGTTCCCCAACAGCAACGACGCCGTCAGGCAAGGAGAGTTGATCGACGTGCAAGGCATCACCCACATGAAGCTCAGAAACGTCAATGTCGAGGGATTCAGGGATGCTCTCTGGCTTACATTTGACAACCAGTTGCGTGAGAACAGGGTCTAAAATCCCATTCTCTAGTTTGACCCCAACCGGTTCACCCACAAAATTCAGGGCGAGTTCAACTTCTAAGCTATCTTGAGCGGACACCGCAAAAAAGCTGAGGTGGTAAGGATAGTTTTTCCAAGGATGGGTCTGAACTTCGCGTAACAGAGCCTTGCCATTCCAAGGAACCTCAGGGATATTTAGCTCGATGAGCGTATTGTTAACGGCGGCATCCCTCAACAGATGCTCAACTCTTTTTGCTTTAATCGTGAAAGCAATAGATTCTGATCCGTTATGGCCGTACACAACTGCCGGAATCAATCCTTCGCGGCGAAGTGCATTGGGTTTACTGCCTTCAACCCGTTTTTGACCTTCAAGTGTGAGTTCCATATCAGTTGCTAATTGTCCTTTCTTCTTGATCTTTTATCATCTGCTACCCGTCACTCTTGACGCTTCCCCTAGTCAATAACCGGCGAGGGAGTGCTAGAAGTGCCATTCGCATAGAGCAGCGCTCGTTTCGGCCCGTGAATCGGATCTTCTACTATAATCGTTTGATCGCGGCTTGCGCCAAGGGAAACGATCGCTATCGGCACTTCCATCAGTTCTGCCAAGAATTTGAGATAGTCCAGCGCTTGGGGTGGTAAATCTTCTAAAGACCGGCAGCTATCGGTTGATTGTGTCCAACCGGGCATCGTTTCATAAATCGGCTGGCATCGGGCAAATTGACGGGCATTACTGGGGAAGTCTTCGCAGCGCACCCCATCAATTTCATAGGCAACGCAAACTTTGATTTCTTCTAGCCCATCCAAAACATCGAGTTTAGTGATGGCTAAACAGTCCATGCCATTGATACGAACCGCGTAACGACCGATCACTGCATCAAACCATCCACACCGGCGCTTGCGTCCTGTGGTGGTGCCAAATTCAGCCCCGCGTTCACACAACACTTGCCCGATGCCATCGACCATTTCCGTTGGGAATGGCCCTTCACCGACCCGCGTCGTGTAGGCTTTGGCGACACCAATTACACGGTCTATCATGGTTGGCCCAACACCGGCACCGACGCAAGCCCCACCGGCAACGGGATTTGAGGAAGTCACATAAGGGTAAGTGCCGTGATCCAGGTCTAGCAGCGTTCCTTGGGCACCTTCAAATAAAATATTGCGCCGGCGCTTAATTGCATCGTAAATCTTCAGCGACGCATCCACGACATGAGGACGCAAGCGTTCAGCATATTCTAAATATTGGCCGATGACCTCCTGAGGGTCAAGGGCCGGCAAGTTATATAATTTTTCGAGAATGACGTTTTTGTAATTAACTGTCCAGTTAATTTGTTTGCGTAGCCCTTCCGGGTCCATTAAATCTAGAACCCGAATGCCGGTGCGTTCTGATTTATCTGCATAGGTTGGGCCAATGCCGCGCCCGGTTGTGCCAATTTTGTGATTTCCCCGGCGTTCCTCCGATGCCTGGTCAATAAGCCGGTGGTATGGCATCGTGATGTGAGCGGTTTGGGAAATCAGCAGATTTTTCGTCGAGACATTGAGTTCGTCTAGCCGGTCGAGTTCTTCAATTAAAACTTTAGGATCAATCACCGTTCCCGACCCGATGATACATTCTGTGTCGGGATACAAGATGCCAGAAGGAATCAGGTGCAGCTTGAACGTTTGATCTTTAACGACAACCGTATGGCCGGCATTCACGCCGCCTTGGTAACGCACAACAATATCTGCTGACTTGCTGAGCAGATCGGTAATTTTGCCTTTTCCTTCATCGCCCCACTGGGCACCAATTACAACGACGTTAGCCAAGGGTCTTCTGCGGTAAAGTTCACACAAACTATAATTATTAACAGTTGAGGCTACTTGAGTCAAATTAAATTTTGTTAAGATTTAAGGGTAAATCACCAGTATTGAGCGACCAGCTTTTAGGGATCACCTTTAAGCGCCCGTATTCTTGCTTATTCTCAAGTTTTAGTTAATCTGAAGAGGTTTTTGTGGCTTTACACGCTGAGTTACACCGGCATCTGGGTGGTTCGGTTGTACCGCGTATTCTGTGGCGGTATTTCCAGCGCCATCACGCCCATCTGGCTGAGCAATTTCCTGAATACCCAACGTTTGAGGAGTTTTACACCAAGCCTCGCAAAACGCTTGATGAGTATTTAGAACTACACACACTGGTTGAAAGTGTCCAAACTGCCGAGACATTGCCTTACTTCATCTACCGGCTAATTCGGGGCGCTTATATTTTTGAACATTTAGCGTATTTGGAGTTGCGCTACACGCCCTATCTCCGAACGCCGGAACATTTGAGTCAGTCTGAACGAATTGACCAAATGGCTAAAATTGTGGACATTGTCGGCAAGGCAAGCCAACTGAGCGACTGTCCAATTGTAACCAGTCAAATTTTGTGTATGCACTCGCGTTTGCCTTATGAGGTGAACCGGGCAATTGTTGATTTAGCTGCCCAGTTTCCGCAGTATGTGTGCGGGATCGATTTAGCCGGCGGAGATGCTCAATATGCTGAGCGTTTAGATGAGTTTATCGAGTTATACGTTTATGCGCGAGCACGGGGTCTTAAAACCACGGGTCATCTCTATGAAACACCTTCTGGCTGTTATCCAGAATTGCTGCCTTATTTAATGCGAATCGGTCACGGCATTCAAATTCCCCTGTTGCATCCTGAGCTATTGCCAGAAATTGCCAGCCGGCAGCAGTGCTTGGAAGTTTGCCCCACCACGTATTTAAAAACCGGCACGCTTCAAGATATGCATCAGTTGAAACTGGTGTTTGATCGGTGTTTTGATGCCGGGGTTGATATCGCAATTTGCACGGATAACGCCGGTTTGCATAATGTCCGTTTGCCGTTTGAATTTGAGAATTTGCTGACCCTCGATATCATTGGTTTTGATGAATTAGAAGCGTGTAAGGAGGCCGCTTTTCGTCATGCTTTCGCTTGGCCCCACGGTAAACCGCCGGCATCCATTTTGACGGGTGTTTTGAAGCATGAGCCGGTGTCAGCAACGTGAAGTGCAAAAAATTAAATAAATAACAAATAAAAGGCAAACGGATTTTTTTTATTAATTCTTTGTCTTTTATTTTTTGTTTTAAAATTAATTTAATTCAGGCTTTTCAATTGCCGTTTCGTCATCTAAGCTGCTCGCCCGATTGGTGGTTGCCGTTGAGCTAACGCTATCCCAATTCCATCCGTCATGTTTCACCAATGCTAGTAGTAGCTTGCGACGCAGGATAAAGTGCTTCGTTGCTTCTAAAAACTCTTGATCACTGACCACAGGAATGCCTTGATCTCTCAGCAGGGCGAGGGGAGGCAGGGTTGGATTCTCTGATGCCGGTTCAACATAAGCAGATTTGAGTGTTTTTAAAAAGGCAGAACTCGCCCGACGTAAGGGATTTAGCGCTGCTTTATCTGGCCGGCATGACTTTTCAACGCCATAGTAAAGTAGGGTTAATGCCTCATCGAGTGTCACCACACTCAAAACAAAAGATTTAGATCCTTCAGGGGTATGAACGTAATTAAGAATCGGGTAAGCCAGATAGCTTTCTACCATGCCGGTGAGCATCGGGGTCAGTACAATTAAGTGCTGGCTTAATTGTCCAAAATCTTTGCCGTTCCAAGCTCTATTAAGAAGATCATCAGGTGTTCCACCGAGAGCAGAAATATAAAGAGCAATTTGACGTTTTAGCACAACGGCTGCAATCACCGGCAATAGATAGGCGATGGCTAAAGTAAACAGAAAAAAACCATTCGCAGACGCTAATGCGGTTGCTAATTGCCATATCGCACCTTGAGCTTGATAATCTCCAACCCCTAGGGTAGATAAGGTGTAACCCGTAAAATAAATTCTTTCCCAAATACTAGCCGGCAAATCGCTTTCGCTGTTAACCACCGCCGTGTCACCGCCACAAAATAATATAGCCCATCCTATCCAAGCTAAACAAATCCAAACTAACGGAGTTCCCATTAGAATGATCCAGCCGGTTACCGTCAGCAGCCGGTGGTTAGAATGCCGGCGATGAATCCTCAAAGCGATCCACCACAACCCATAGGATAATCTGCCACTTATAGAACCAGCGCCATTGGTTGTCAGGGTAGTCACAAGGACATCAAACATCACAAATATGAGAATTAAAAGTCCTACAAATACCCCCGTTGCCGACATTCTAATAACCTCATTCGCAAGTGCGATTAAAGGTTACCTGAAGTTGAAGTTAAAATCCTATATCGTGGGAAATATTTTGCGGGTTAAGTTGCGACTAAAAGCCTATTTTCCGCTGCTGTACGACCTCCGCAGCAAACAGCAAAGCGGCTTTCATACTTGAAGCATCCGCAATTCCTTTGCCGGCAATATCAAACGCTGTCCCATGATCCGGAGAGGTGCGAATACAGGGCAAACCAATTGTTGTATTCACCGCCCGATCAAACGCCATTAATTTAACAGGAATTAACCCCTGATCATGATATAATGCTAAATACGCATCAGCCGCATTTTGGATGTTAGACTTTGCATTTCCGAACCAAGCTTGCCCCGGCTTTACCCATAGCGTATCCGGCGGCACCGGCCCTTCTAGAATTAAATTAGGCCGGCGCTTGCGTTCCGCTTCTAACCAGGGAATTAACCAATCTTTTTCCTCAGATCCTAATTGCCCATTTTCCCCACTGTGAGGGTTTAAACCGGCAATTGCAATTCTTGCCTTTTCTAACCCAAAATCTTGCTGCAAACATTCCACCAGCAAATCAAGTTTAAGTGTTAGTAATTCTGGCGTTAGCGCTGTTGAAACTTGACTTAAAGGGATATGTGTGGTCGCAAGTAAAGTGCGAAGCGTCCAGCCGGTGTGGGGAGAACGTGCCACAAACAACATCCCAAATCGCTTGACACCGGCAGCTTCAGCTAACAATTCAGTTTGCCCAGGATAATCATATCCTGCGGCTTTCCAGTCGGTCTTAGAAATCGGGCCGGTGACGATGCCTTGAAACTCGCCTGCAAGGGTTCGCTCAATCGCTACTTTCATATAAGCAAAACTTGCTGCACCACTTGCCGCATTGCCGATGCCGGTTTTAATTTCACCCAGTTCCCCATTCACCGGCACATCTAAAATATCCAACTGTTGGGGATCTGCCAGAGTTTCTCCCAGTTGAGGGTGCCGGCTTAGCTGTGTGTGAGTTTCCAGCAAAAGCGACCGAGATCCAACCACCGTCACTTCGCAACCTTGAATCACTTCCGGATCTGCCAAAGCCTTCAAAACCACTTCTGGGCCAATGCCGGCAGGATCTCCCAACGTGACAGCAAGACGAGGACGGATATTTTTATTCATAGTCGGTATTG
Organism: Microcoleus sp. FACHB-68; assembly: GCF_014695715.1. Lineage (NCBI taxonomy): Bacteria > Bacillati > Cyanobacteriota > Cyanophyceae > Oscillatoriales > Microcoleaceae > Microcoleus > Microcoleus sp. FACHB-68. The sequence goes on along the minus strand of NZ_JACJOT010000008.1, from coordinate 1,638,129 downwards.
CGGGGGGAGTTTTTAGTGCTGAGTGCTGAGTTCTGAGTCCTGAGTGGGAAAGAGAAAGAGAGTGCAAGAGTGGGAGAGAATATAACGGACAGAGGGAAAACCGGCAGCTCTCAACCGGCCACACCGGCTCTACCAATCGACAATTGAGGATTCAACCCCGAACTGTTTTACAATACTTTCTGCTAGGCTAACACTTCCAGGTAAGCAGTCCCTTACCTTGTGGTGATCTCAGCTCACCTTCCATCCATCCCAAAGGAGCATTAACAAACATGAGCGGTGAAATTTTCAACGCGGCACTTCTTTCTTTTTTCCCAGTCTTTATAGGCATCGCTGCCGGCTTTCTCTTGCTGAAAATTCAAGGCGCGGAAGAAGAGTAATGTTTGCGGCATTGAGTGCTCACCGGCATCTCAGTGCCGCTTCCCTTTCCTTAGTCTTCCGGTTCATCCAAGTGTTCAGCCACTTCCCGATAAAGGTTGAGTACGTGAGTGTCTTTAAGGTGGTAGAAAACATTCCGTCCCTGCTTGCGATAACCGACTAAACGCATCGCCCGTAGCATTCGCAACTGGTGAGAAACAGCGGATTCACTCATTTTAACGGCAGCCGCCAGATCACAGACACATAGCTCTTGCACGGCTAAGGCAGACACAATCCGCAAGCGGTTAGCATCGCCAAGTAAACTAAAGAATTCTGCCATCCGCTGGGCTTTTTCAGGATTAAGAATATCCCGATGCAACAGACGAACACTGCTGAGATCAACAGGATGCACTGCGCTGCAGTTCAAGTCGTCTGCCACCGGCGGCGAAGTGATTTCAGTTTGAGCGTAAAGCGGTTTGGACATAACAAAATTTAAAATATTGCACCAGAGTCTTAACTTAACCTTACCTTTAAGACCGGCAACCGGCTAGCGAGGGAACTCTAGAGGCTGAGGGAAATTTCCCCCGCGAATGTTTGCGCCAAAATGCCTATTTTCTATTCATTCCCTCACTCGATGTAGCCGTGTTTGTCCTTATTCACAAGCACCTTTCGGATCACTTCAGCTTGCCCCTTCATCTGCAGCGCCTCATCTTCAAAACGTGCTGCGATTAGCCCTTGCTTGCGCTCTTGCGCCCGTTTAGCCAGCCGGCGCGACAAAGCCGAACTTTCTTCTAAAGCTCTAAATGCTGTCCACAGCGCCTCTTCAATGGCTTCCGACTGCTGTGCTATCAAACTGTCTGCTGACCAAGCGTGGCCGATGCGGCACCGAAAGCGCAGTAGATGGCCGGCATTATGCTCCCATAAAGTCCCGCCGCAGGTCGGACAACCCAGATTGGCCGGCGTTCCTATCTCTATCTCACGTTCCATTGCAGCCAAATCTAATTCCGCAATGTCCGATTCCAATTTTATTTCCTCAGACACCGGCTCTGCGTCTTCATCCTGCACCAGCTCATCCGCAAGTTGCACCAATCGCGGCGCAATTTCCGCAATCGGCAGAATATGATCAACGCTAACATGGTTGATCGCACTCTTTGGCATTCCAGAAAACATCGCCTCTTCAGGGTTTTGCACGATCGCTACGCCGCCGCGACTCTTCACCGCCATCAGGCCGGCAGTCCCATCATCAAGCGTGCCCGATAAAATCACCCCCACCACCCGCCGACCGTAGGCCCGCGCCGCCGTGCGAAACAAAGGATCAACGGCGGGCCGGTGACAGTTTTCTTTTGGCCCTTGGGATAACTGCATATAGCCGCGCTTAATTAGCAGGTGAGAGTTTGGGGGTGCTACATAAATATGTCCATGTTCAATTACTTCGCCGTCTTTGGCCGGCACTGCTTTTAAAGGGCCAACACGATTCAGGATGTCTGCCATGAGACTCCGACTGTTGGCTGACACATGAAGAACAATAAAAATCGCTGCCGGCAATTCCGAAGGCAATTTGCGAACCAGTTTTGATAAGGCGTCCACTCCGCCGGCGGAGGCACCAATGACGATAATATCGTGACCGGGCATTTCTTTATTCCTTTGAGCAACGCCAATATTTTTATTTTCTTTGATAAAGGTGCGCTGCTTTATTCAGGCTAGCAGAACACCTGACTCAACTGCCGAGTTGCATAAATTTTGCAATAATCGGGGAGTTGCCGGTGAAATTCACTGCTAAAAGTAGAGCCTGCTTATTTTTGAGCGCTCAATCGCCGAGGCAGTTCAATGCGAAAGGTCGAACCTTCTCCAACTTGACTGGTAACCCTAATCGTTCCTTGCATTAAATCGACAAGCGATTTGCAGATAGCTAAACCCAAACCTGTGCTTTGATAGTTGCGGTTCGCGCTTCGATCTACTTGTTGAAATGCTTCAAATATGCGTTCTATATCCTCTTGAGGAATTCCAATGCCGGTATCTTTAACCTCAATTACGAGCCGGTTTAAGTCTCCTTCAACTTCCCTCACCTCTATCCGCACTCCGCCGGTTTCAGTAAATTTAATCGCGTTGGCAAGCAGATTCACTAAAATCTGACGCAGACGAGAACGGTTGTTAATTATGAGCGGATTTTGCAGATCAGTATGAATCTGCAAAAATAAATGTTTTTCAATAACCAAAGATTGCAATTCTTCAGTTGTTTTATGAACTAAATCCACCACATCCACTTCTTCTAATGCCAAGTCCATCCGACCGGCATCGACTCTTGAAAGGTCGAGGATGTCATTAATCAATCCCAATAAATTATGACCATTATCATGAATGCGTTCCACCATCTGAACTTGCTTGGGTTCTAAAGAATAGTGGGGATGGCGCAGCAGCAGTTGAGAAAAGCCGAGGATCGCGTTCATGGGAGTGCGAAGTTCGTGAGAAATCGCTGATAAAAACTGGGATTTAATATGCGTTATCTCTTGCAGTCGCAAATTTTCTAAATGCATTTGGCCGAGTTGCGCCTCAACTTGCTTGCGTCTGGTGATGTCGCGCAGCATCCAGCGCAAGTTCATTCCTTCCGGGTTCGAGACTGCACTGACTGTGATGGCCGCCTCAAAGCAATCTCCTTTACGCGGCTGCATTGGCAATTCCCACTCCCGCAATCTGTCCAATTCGCCGATTTTTAGCTGATTGATTCGCAAGCGAAAGTCCCGACGCTGTGTTTCCGGGACAAAAATGCTGAGGGGTTTGCCGATTAAAAACCGTTGAGAAACACCCAGAAGGGTGGCGGCAGTGTAGTTGGCTTCCCGGATCGTCCCATTCTCATCGGTTACCAAGTAGGCATCTGGCGCAAACTCAAACAGTTCTTTATATCTTTGGCGTTCTAGTTCTAGTTGCTCCTTAGTAACGCTTAGCAGTTCATTTTGCTGGCTTAGCTCTTCTCTAGCAACCTTGAGTTCTTCTAGCGAAACGTTAACCTCTTCGAGGACTTCTGCCATCAGCTCTACTTTATGTGCCGGCAAGTCTTGAGCACACTCGTGCATTTGTGTCAAGCGCGAACTGACATTTTCTATTTGCTGGAGTAATTTTTTGTCTGTGTTCACACTACACCTGCCGCCTCTATTGTGTTTTCGTCGATTTAACTGCTTTCTAAATTGTTGGCTCCATTACGCAGCAACCAATTAAGGCTTCTGAACAAATCTCTCATAGTTGTTTTTAAGACAGTTTCTGAAGCATTGCATCGACTGGGAGGCTGAAGACAGGTCTATCAACAAATAGATGTTAGCTCCGATCTCCTGCTTCTATTGTTAATAACCGCAGATAGATTCTCTCTTCTCGTTTTTAAGCTTCCCTTCATTTTCTGTGCTAGTCTCTTCCGTCTGTTGTGTGTTTCTCGGAACTGGGGAAGAATTTCTGCCCCTATTATTGCACCGGCTCCTCCCGGACGCTCTCCTCCATTAACAAGATCGAACCCTGAACTTGTCTTTGCAAATCAAGCAGGGGCGTACAAACAACTTTACACTGCATCATCCTGCCACGCCTGTTTGTAGCATCCAGTATTATTTCTGACAATTGTGCCTCTCCATTGACACAATCGCGAATTGGCTGCCTCAGTTGGCCCACCGGCAGCCCGATGTCCAAATTGAGAAAATGCTCGCCTTGCACTTCCTCACACCGCAAACCCCATAAATCTTCAGCTTTGTCATTCCAAATTTGAATCAGCAAGTCTCGGTTTAATACCACAACCGCACTCCGCAGGCTGGTGAGGATAGATTCTAAAAACCCATTCACTTGGTTGAGTTCGTCGCTGCGGTGGCGCAGTTCGTCGTTAATCGTTTGCAGTTCTTCATTGGTGGATTGCAATTCCTCATTCATGGTTTCCAACTCTTCGTTGGTGGACTGCAACTCTTCGTTCGTCGTTTCTAACTCTTCAACGGTTGATTGCAATTCCTCGTTCGTCGTTTCTAATTCTTCGTTAGTGGACTGCAATTCTTCATAAGCCATTTCTAACTCTTGGTTGGCTTGTTGCAGTTCTTCTTGCAGCTGTTTCGTCCGGCTGACATCGCTGAAGCTAATACTTGCACCCAGCAAAACCCCAGCGTTGTCTACCAGTGGCGTTACTTGGACTTCTAAATACTGCATCGCACTGTTAGGCTGCGACCACTCAATGTCTTTTAAGATGAGAGAGCGACGCTCTGAATAGACTTGCGTGATCCGAGAGCGTAACTCGACTGGCCGGTAGGAAAATTCTAAATCTTGTAAGGGCCGGCCTATATCTTTAGGCTTGAGGCCAAAAAGGTTACGTGCTCGTTCATTAGCTAGCATGACTGAACCACTGGTATCCACCACAACTTGGGCTGAGGTGCCGGCATCAAAAGCAGTTTCACGCATACGCACCTGATTTGAACGAAAGTTGGACGTATCTGGGGTTTCTGCTTGGGCTAAAAGTAACAGGCGATCCCGCAAATTTCCTTTTTCTACTTGGGTGAAGATACGCCGCTTTAAATCCACTGGCGCAAAGCTGTGGTTGTGGGTGAGCAATGTCTCGGCTTTCCCTAAAAATAAAATACCACCGTTATTGAGGGCGAAGTGAAAGCGTATCAGTATTTTTGCTTGAGTTTCGGCGTTGAAATACATTAAGGCGTTGCGACACGTTAGTAAATCAATCCGAGAGATTGGCGCATCTTGCACTAAGTTGTTGCGGCCAAAAATAATTGCTCGTCGCAGATCCTTACGAAATACATAACGGTTATCGATGAGATCGAAGTATTTGTTGAGATATTCTTCAGGAAGTCCTGTAACTTCTTTGCTGCAATAAGCGCCCAGTCGAGCTTGGTTGAGCGCTTCTTCGTCAATATCGGTGGCGAAGATTTTAACTCTGTCGCGAAATTGCTCGGTGCCAAGCGCTTCTGCCATGATAATCGCTAAAGTATACGCTTCTTCGCCAGAGGCGCAACCGGCACTCCACAGCCGGATATTTTCATCCGATTCTTTGCCGGCAATGAGCTTGGGAACGATGTCGCTCGCTATATAATCCCAGGCTGAGCGATCTCGGAAGAAGCCCGTAACGTTAATTAATAGGGTATTAAATAAATGAACAAATTCTTCTGGATGCACTTCCAGGTAGTCTTGATACTCGGTATAACTCTCTATTTCTACTGTCTGTATCCGTTTGTTGACTCGGCGCATCAAGCTTGAACGTTTGTAGCCGGTGAAATCTATTCCACGACTATGTTTAAGATACTGTAGTAAATTTTCAAATGTTGGGTCTATGTCTAATTGAGCCATTTTTCCTTCCTAGATTACTTACCGATAAAAAATTTTCACACAAAAGATATATATATATATATATATATATGCAATCATGAAACTTAATTGGGTAATCTTTTGCGGTATTAACGAGTCATTCAGGATGGGTGCCGGCTTTGCTATCAGGCTAAGTTTTGATATTAAGTCTGCGGCAGCGCTGATATCAGTGGCTCAAACTCTAATCCTTTCCCACTTTCTTTCCATCTCACCCCTACCCCCTCGTTCGCGACTTCAAGATTAAAACCCTACAGTTTTTAAGTGCACGCTTTATTTTGCTTGTGGCTTTATAAATTTTCCTAATTCTCGCCGGTGCTCAAAATGTAAATTATTTCAATAGGTTTGGTGTCCCTGTCGAGGCTGTGGCAATCGTTAAGCCTATCAAGGGGTAATAAAACGGTAAATATTTTTTTTCGCTTTTTCCATTCTCTCTCGTAAAGGTGCCAATGCCTCGCCGGCGTTCCCCTCTCATTGTTAAGTTTTGTGTCAAAATGAGAAAATTCTGATACTATCTTAGAGAAAGTTTTAAGATTCGTAATCAATTCTTCATGATTTTATTGGTTGTCGGTGCCACCGGCACTTTAGGGAGACAAGTCGCCCGCCGTGCCTTGGATGAGGGCTATCAAATACGCTGCTTAGTCCGTAACCTGAAAAAAGCTGCTTTTCTAAAAGAATGGGGCGCTGAACTGGTAAGGGGAGATTTATGTGATCCCGAAAGTTTGCCACCTGCCTTGGAAGGGGTAACGGCAGTGATCGATGTCGCAACCGCTCGACCGACAGATTCCCTGAGTGTGAAAGAAGTAGACTGGGATGGCAAAGTCGCGCTGATTCAAGCTGCTAAAGCTGCCGGTGTCGAACGTTATATATTCTTTTCAATTCTAGACGCCCAGAAATACCCGCAAGTCCCGCTGATGGAAATCAAGCGGTGTACGGAGCTATTCTTAGCGGAATCGGGCTTAAACTATACAATCCTCAAACCCTGTGGCTTCATGCAGGGGTTGATCGGTCAGTACGCCATCCCGGTTTTAGAAAATCAAGCGGTTTGGATAACAGGGGAAACCTCGCCTGTGGCATTTATGGATACGCAAGACGTGGCCAAATTTGCCGTCCGCGCCATCTCGGTTCCCGAAGCAGAAAACAAAGCCTTTCCAATTGTAGGGACACGGGCATGGAGTGCCGATGAAATTATTCGCCTGTGTGAACGCCTTTCAGGGCAGCAAGCCAAGGTGACGCGGCTGCCCTTAGCTGTGCTGCGAGGGGTTCGCAACGTGACTCGGTTCTTTCAGTGGGGATGGAATGTGGCTGATCGGCTGGCTTTTGCGGAAGTCGTAGCCAATGGCAAACCGTTAACCGCCGAAATGGATGAGGTTTATCAGGTGTTTGGGCTAGATCCCCAAGAGACAACAACCTTAGAAGCCTATTTGCAAGACTACTACAGCCGAATTATGAAGAAGTTGAAGGAATTAGATTACGAGAAAGGAAAACTTAAAAAGCAAAATAAACGAAAAGTCCCGTTTTAATCAAAATGGGTGAAAGAACTGCGCTGGCTCAAAATCCTACCCTGTGAGGTTTTCCAAGCCCGATCAGTTGATGGGTGGGAGGGAAGCGCCTGCAACCCAATAGCCAGCCGGTGCAAAATATGCAAGGATAAACCTAGCAAAGTAAAGGCGCTGAGCCGGCGCGGTAAAAATTGGCTAAAATGGTGAGTTGCTGTTTCTTGCAGCGATCGCAAAGCCATTACCCAACTTCTCACAGCTTTTTTTAAGATGTGAGGTGTTAAAATTCCTCCTTATAATTCTGAACCCTAACCCGGACTCTGAGTGTGCCCAAAGCTGGCATTATTTACAACGATATTAAACCCATAGCTTGTCGCGCCGCAGCGGATCTCAAAGACAAGCTAAATAGCTGTGGGTGGGATGTTTGCATGACCACCGGCATCGGAGGAATTCTCGGCTATTCGACCCCCGGTAAGCCGATTTGCCACACCCCAATTGAGCAACTGGCACCACCCGGCTTCGACGATGACATGAAGTTTGCCATCGTGCTGGGGGGCGATGGCACGGTTCTCTCGGCATTTCGTCAAGTTGCGCCTTGGGCAATTCCCTTGCTAGCGGTGAACACCGGCCACATGGGGTTTTTAACCGAGACTTATTTAAACCAACTGCCCCAAGCGATTGAAAAGCTGCTGGATGGGGATTATGAAATTGAAGATCGCACCATGCTCTCGGTGCAGTTACTTCGAGAAGATGTGCGGCTGTGGGAAGCGCTATGCCTGAATGAAATGGTGCTGCACCGAGAAGCGCTAACCTGTATGTGTCACTTTGAAATAGAAGTGGGCCGGCACGCGCCGGTTGATATCGCTGCCGATGGGATTATTATCTCAACGCCAACCGGCTCAACCGCCTATGCCTTGTCAGCAGGTGGCCCAGTGGTGACGCCTGGGGTGCCGGTGTTGCAACTATTGCCGATCTGCCCTCACTCCCTGGCTTCTCGTGCCCTAGTATTTGCCAATACAGAGCCGGTGACGATTTATCCAGCCAATCCCAACCGGCTGGTGATGGTGGTCGATGGGAATGCCGGCTGCTACGTCTTGCCAGACGATCAGGTGCGGGTTGAGAAATCCAACTACGGCGCTCGATTTATCCGTCTACAACCCCCGGAATTTTTCCACATCCTGCGAGAAAAATTGGGCTGGGGTTTACCTCACATTGCCAAACCCACCTCAGTGGAACTACCCTGATGGGTAAAGTTGTCTTCTGTTAGCAGTCAGTGGTCAGTCGTTATTGGGTCATGGGTTGAGAGGTGGCTGAGTTCCTGAACCCCGATGAGATTGCCCATTCGCCGCTGATGCCTAACCACTCACCACGAATTACTAACAAGGGCTATTATGCTTGATCGAAATCCCTGTGTCCTGCTGATAGAAACGGATGCCGCACTAGCTCACAATGTGAGTCTGGATTTAAAAGAATCTGGCTACGAGCCGGTTGTGGCTTATGATGCACCCACCGGCCTTTCTCAAGCCGACCAACTGCAGCCGGCTTTAATTGTTGTGGATCGGATGCTGGCGGGAGAGTCGGGGTTGCAGTTGTGTACCCAGCTCAGAAGAGTGGGTAATCGAGCGCCGGTGCTGCTATTAATGGCTCGTGATAGTGTTGATGATCGCGTGGCTTGTTTAGAAGCGGGGGCGGATGATTATTTCCTCAAACCCTACCGCAGCGAAGATTTTTTACAACTGGTGCGTCTGTACCTACAGCCGGATGCCCCAGGGACGGAACAGTTACGCTTTGGTGATCTGGTGCTGGATCTGTCTACCCGCCGCGCGTTGCGGAATGGACGGGTGATCGAGCTAACGATGAAGGAATATGAACTGCTGAAGTATTTGATGGAACACCCCAGAGAAGTGCTAACCCGCGACCAAATTTTAGAAAATGTTTGGGGTTATGACTTTATGGGTGAATCGAATGTGATTGAGGTGTATATTCGATATTTGCGCCTCAAAATAGAAGATGAGGGTCAGAAGCGCCTGATTCAAACCGTGCGAGGTGTTGGCTACGTTTTACGAGAAGCGTAGGGAATTTGAGATTTTAGAGGTGAAGAATTATCGTTAAACCCACTCTCTAAAATCGATTATAAAAAGGAGCGAGTGCGAGGTGATTGAACACAATAGTTTGGTAGGAATAACGCTTAGTGTTTTGCTAATGGGATGCTCACAACCGGCACCAGAAAGCTCTCAGGCTGGATCACCCAACGATCCAACCCTGCCGGCTGTCGTATCTCCAGTGCCGGTGAGCACTTCCCAGGGGCAAGCGTTACCGATTTCCGCAAAAGCAACCATTGCCGGTAAAACCATTGCCCTGGAAGTGGCTAAAACACCGCAACAACAAGCCACCGGGTTAATGTACCGAACTTCCTTAGCAGATGATCGCGGGATGTTGTTTGCCTTTAACCCGCCTCAAAGTGTCAGCTTTTGGATGAAGAATGTTGCGATTAATTTGGATATGATCTTTTTGCGCGACGGGGAAGTGCAAGCGATTGAGGCAAATGTGCCGCCTTGCACAACTTTACCTTGTCCGACTTACGGCCCTGATGGTACACTGGTTGACCAAGTGATTGAGCTACGGGGCGGCAGAGCTGCTGAACTAGGCTTAAAAGCCGGCGATCAAATTGCTATCCAGTTTTTAGAAGCCGGCACCGAGCAAACTCCTCAATCCCCTGCAAAACCTTATCCAAACCATTAAAATTGCATAATTTGTGATTGTGGACAGAACGAGCGGGATTTGCTAATCTGTCTATCTGAGGAGCAGAAAATTTATAAAATGCTTCTTGGAAACTTCACAAAATATCTGTACAATCTTTACTCGGCTGCGGCAAGAAATGGATACAGTTAGAGTAAATTTGTACGAGATACCGTGGAGCGCTCAAACTCAATCGATAGTTAAGTCTGGGGCGGTTGCCTCATCCTGAAGCTAACGGCTGTAGTCAAAGGCGTAGATTGGGGGAAAGTACACTCAAAGCGTATTTCTTTTGGTGTAGGAGTGAGACAGGAGTGAACCCCCATATAAACCGTCCCGAAAGGGAAGGAATATTGATGTAGCAAGGGTTTGGCAAATGTAAGCCGGCTCTAGCTCATAAAAAGTTTCAGTAAAACGGCTGAAGCGCCAATCGGGTTCTGTTTGAAAAATCTGTAAATTTACAGATGTCGTTGCTCGCAGAACCTGATGCACTAGGGATTAGCGAATAAGTTGTCTGCGGCGGCAGCAAAGCTCCCAACTAATTCGGGGATCAGCGCAAAACGCACGCGAACAGGATAAGTAGCTTTAAAGCTTTCAGTTCTGAGCGTGACGAAGTTTTAGCAGCGTCTGGCACATAATAAAGCGGAATATCGTCCCGTCATGGGTACGAATTGCCGGCAACCCTGGTGTACAGATTGCATACTGGCTAACTGCACCCTTTAAAAGCAGGATTGATGATACAAAATTAGGTTTAATTGACAAGGTGAAAGGTAGATATGGCACCCGCAACACACAATAAATTCATCCGATTTTTACAAGACGATTTAGCAATTTCTGCGTCCTGTCTTAAAATCGCTCTGCGGCATCGCGAGCAAGATCCAGGCCCATTGCCCATGATTCTCTGGCAGTATGGCTTGGTAACGATTGAACAGTTAGAACGAATCTACGACTGGCTGGAAACAGCATAAGATTTGATTTATGTTATCTAGCTTGTCCACCGGCTTGATCCGGACGCAGGAGAAAATGTTTTTGAAAATTGACTTCGGCAACAATCAAAACAACATAATAAAAAGAGCGGGTTTGTTAAACAGCCCGCTCTTTTGATTTTGAAGCCTAAATAATTAGATTTAAAATTCTTGCCTAAGACTGAGCAAAAATTTCAGCAGCAGCGGCAACACCGGCACCCGGCGTGAAGCTTTTATGGCCCAATTCTTTGAAGGCAACTTCTAGAGAAGCAATGGCCGCCAAGATATCCCGATCACTGACAAACCCTAAGTGGCCAATTCGGAATATCTTGCCCGTAAGATGATCTTGTCCGCCGGCAAGAACGATATCGAACCGCTTTTTCACAATTGAACGCACTTTTTCCGCGTCTATTTGTGCCGGCCCTACGGCTGTGATCGCTGGACTAGCTGCCTCATCCGAGGTCAACAGGGGTAGATCCATCGCTTTAATTGCAGCGCGAGTGGCCTTCATTAAGCGCTGGTGCCGTGCAAAAATATTTTCTAACCCTTCATTCCGCATCATGTTCAGCGAGGCTTGCAGGGCAAAAAACAAGTTCACCGGCGGCGTAAACGGTGTGGTGTTTTTCGCAGCATCTTTACGGTATTTGCCCAGATCCAAGTAGTAACGGGGCAGTTTTGCCGTTTTGTAAGCCTCCCAAGCTTTGGGGCTAACAGCCACAAAACCCAGCCCAGGAGGAATCATATAGCCTTTTTGTGACCCAGATGCCACAACATCTAATCCCCAGGCATCCATCGGCACATTAACCGCCCCTAAGCTGGTAACGGTGTCTACCATCATCAAAGCTTCGCCGTGCTCTTTGACGTGCCGGTTAATTGTTTCTAAGTCATTAAGGACGCCGGTGGACGTTTCGCTGTGGGTAAGGATCACGGCTTTGATTTGTTTGCCGGTGTCTGCTGCCAGTTTTTCTCGGAACTGTTCAGGTTCAAGTGCTTTGCCCCACTCTGCCGAAACTTTCTCGACGGCGAGTCCGTAAGCTTCACAAACTTCAGCCCACCGATCGCCAAATTTACCATTACAGCCAACCAAAACCCGATCACCCGGACTCAGAAAGTTGATAATTCCTGCTTCCATCGCGCCGGTGCCACTGGCTGTCAAAATCAAAACATCGTTTTCCGTTTGGTGCAGCCATTTGAGGTTTTGAGTAACCTCTGCCATGATTTTACTAAAATCACCGCTGCGGTGGCCAATTGGGTGCCGAGAGAGCGCGAGTAATGCCTGCTCTGGCACCGGCGTTGGGCCAGGAATCATCAGCATCAGCTTATCGTCCATGAGTCCGTCCTACTGTCTCAAAAATCTTGTTAGTGGCTAGGGGTGTTTTTATAGCACAAAGCGATCTGCAAAAGTAACAGAAAAAATCACTGATTTTTTACTTTTTACTTCCTCATACCCTTGTGGTATATGCCGGCAACCGATCCATTTAGAAAAACGACCGGCAGCAGCATCCATCATTTCAAATCCGCCCATTGCTCGATCCAAATATCGTATCAGGCCGGTGGTTGCTGCTGTGCTTTCCGGAAATTCTGATTAGAAGTCTGTTCTCCGTTGCTGTCATTGAGTGACCAGCGGTACTCTATTGGTACATTCGCTCGTTCACAGCTATCTTCTAGTTGCTTCTGTTGGGCAAGCGCTTTGCGGAGCGTCGAAATCAGCTGATGTACCTGTTCGCGTTGAGAAGGCTTTTGCCCAACAGCAAACATTGTTTGACGCTCTAACAGTTGCAATAGCAATTCGTAGTGGATATGGGAAGGAAGAGGAATAGGCTCCATGAAAGCTGATCTACCTCAAGTGAACCGAGACCCGATCGTCATAAAATGAGGCGTTGCAGAACCAAGCAAATTACTGGGTCTGGGCGTTGCGCCGCCATTCAAAGAAACCTAAGTTTCCGAAATGCAGAGTCTAGTATTGCATCATACTCTATACTCGCACTCCCTGCCACGACAAAGTGATTCGCACGCCTGCTTCAGCCGGGGAAAGGCACACCGGAAAAGAATTTATTTTCCTTAATTAATATGTTTTTGAACGCTAACAGCGCACATTTATGCTTCCAAAAATAGGATTTGCCGGCACTAAAAATCAGCAATGTTTGCTTTGCCGGCAAGCCCTAGGCATTTCAGAAAAGCTTCGCAATCGCATCGGCTGGGTCTGGCTGTTTCACCAAAGACTCACCAATCAGAACCGCAGTAGCGCCGGCATCAGCCACCCGGCTCAAATCCTCTCTGCTGTGCAGCCCCGACTCGCTGACAACTAAAATCCCACGTTCACGCAACTGTTCGCCTCGTTCTGCCATCAGCCCAACCGTAGTTTGCAGATCCACAGAAAAGTCTTCCAAATTGCGATTGTTAATCCCCACCAAGGTTACGCCCTCGATGCCCAGCACCCGATCCAGTTCCTCTAAGGTGTGTACTTCTATCAGGGCTGTCATTCCCAAAACCTTGACAATTTTCACAAAATATTGTAAATCTTTGTCAGAAAGAATCGCCGCAATCAACAGCACCGCATCAGCCCCGTTGAGGCGAGCGAGGTAAATTTGGTAGGGATAAATTAGAAAATCCTTGCACAACACCGGCAGCTCAACAGAGGAGCGAACCCGCCGCAAATTCTCAAAGCTGCCTTGAAAAAATTTCTCATCCGTTAACACAGAGATGCAGCTCGCACCGCCTTGCTGGTAAGCCAGAGCAATCTCCACCGGCTCGAAATCCTCCCGGATTACGCCCTTACTGGGAGACGCCTTTTTAACTTCCGCAATCAGTGCCGGTTGCGTTTTGCCTTCCCGCAACGCCGCTAAAAAATCGCGGGGTGCCGGTGCGCTTTTTACCTGATACTGTAGCTCAGCTAAAGGCAAGCGTTCCCGCAGTTGGGCAACTTCAGTTTCCTTCTGCCAGACAATTTCTTCTAAAATATGGCGCGGTTCCGAGTCAGCCATTTTCACCTGATAGCGCAGGGAAGTGACGGCAACAGATGGATTTGGAGGACGGCGTCGAATTTGCATATTAAGGGAATTGGGGATTGGGCATGGGGCATGGGGGATTGGGCATGGGGCATGGGGCATGGGGCATGGGGCATGGGGCATGGGGCATGGGGGTAATCGCTGCTTTTCTTAGGCTCTCCCACTTTCCCACTCTCCCCCTCTCCCACTCAGGACTCAGGACTCAGGACTCAGCACTCAATGCGGCGTTAGTGCTCGCTTATAGGCTTCATCCAACACTTCCGAGAGGGTGGGATGGGTGTGAACCAAAAAGGCTAAATCGCGCACAGATTGCCGGTGGGCGATGGCATTGGCAGCTTCTTGGATTAAATCGGCGGCGTGGATACCCAGAATGTGAACACCCAGTAATTCGCCGGTGTCTTGCCGGTAAATCACTTTGGCTAAGCCGTCGGTTTCTCCTTCGGCAATAGCTTTAGAATTGCCCTTGAAGTATGTGCGTACGGCTGCCACTTCAAATCCTTCGGCTTGGCCCATTTCCTTGGCTGCCGGCTCTGTCATGCCGACAAAGCTAATTTCTGGGTGGGTGAAGGCGGCGGCAGGGATGCAGCGGTAATCAACGGTACGGGGACGCCCACAAATATTTTCCACGGCTGTGATGCCCTGTGCGGAGGCTGCGTGAGCAAGCATCATCTTGCCGGTGGCGTCGCCAATTGCCCAAAGGTGGGGCACCGGCTCACCGCCAGATAATACCGCCATGCGGTCATCAACGGGAATAAAGCCGCGCCGGTCAATTTCAACGCCGGCAGCTTCTAATCCCATATCTTTGGTGGCTGGAATGCGTCCTGTTGCCACCAAGCAGGCATCCACTTCTAAAACTTCTACAACTTCTTTGGTTTTAACGTCGGCAAGTTCAATCACTACCGGCGATCCGGGCGTTACTTTTTTCGCCAACAGCCCGACTCTGGTTTCAATGTCGCGGGGCGCGATCAGCACGCGCTGAGCTTGCTTGGCAATATCCGGGTCAAACGTGGGCATTAGCTGATCTAGGGCTTCGATCATCGTGATTTCGCTGCCCAGTGCGGTGTAAATATCGGCAAATTCCAAACCAATATAACCACTGCCAATGATGGCGATCCAAGACGGTAGCGATTCCAGCTTGATGCCGGCATCGCTCGTAAATACAGTTTTTCCGTCAATTTCAATGCCTGGGGGGACAAAGGGAACCGAACCCGGAGCTAAAATAATCTCGTCGGCGGTAACTGTTTTTTCACCTTTGTCTGTCGTGACGGTTACTTTTTGCGTTCCAGCTAGCCGGCCCCATCCCTGAATCACATCGACGCCCAGACGTTTAAGGCTATTGGTCATATCGCCACGAATTTTGCTGACGATGCCGCCGGCATGGTCTGAAATCGCTTGCCGGTCGAAAGTCATTTCCCCCAATTGAATCCCCAGCGTCTTGAGATGGTGGGCATCCCGCAGTTCCCGCACACGACCGGCAGCCGCCAGCAAGGCTTTTGAGGGAATACAGCCCCGGTTAATACAGGTGCCGCCCATTTCTGCCGATTCCACAATCGCCACTTTCAAGCCGCAGCTGACCGCGTGCAAAGCCGCACCATGTCCACCCACACCGGCCCCGATAATTACCAAATCGTAATCAAATCCCTGACTCATAGCAATTTTAGATTTTAGATTTTAGGTTTTAGAGTGAGCAGACTACCTATTCAAACATTTTTACTGTTTTGTTTCAACGAAGCTTGCGGCGAAATTAGGGACACCTCAAGTTATAGGTACGTTACCCTCCTTATTGTCAACTGGCGGCGCTCGCTCGCACAAGATTTTTTTCCCGTCTCTGTTGCTGCACAGGCAGGACGCTTGTCATCCTCTGGCAGGGGTTAAAAATTAACGAATGCTTATATTCCTAAACATCTTTTGCGCTTTTCCCCTCGGCAATTACCGGCTTATTGCTCAAAGGCCGGCTTGATCCCCTTAATATTCCCACTAGCTACACCACAGAAAAATAGATAAACTCATAATGCTTGCTGCAAGTGACAGCTAGATTGGCGACATTTGTGAATTTTAGAAATTTGCCTTCAATCTTGCAACACTAAGCCGAGGTGAGCAGTCGCAGTCTTTGTCGTTAATTGTCGATTTTGGAGTCAAGCACTATGGATCGTGAGAATCAGCGAGATCTGCGTCGAGAGGCTACACGATCCTTTTTCGACTCACTTGATCAATTGCAGAAAACCTTGAGCGACGCGGAAGTTCAACAGCAAAAATCAGAACCGGCTGTTGAACGGGAGGCACCTGCCAAAACTGACAAAAAGCGGGCAAAAAAAATTGATCTCACTGAGCTAGAACAAGCAGCCGCAGATATTGAGCAGTTTTTTCAATCTAAGTATCCCAAATCGACTGATTCTCAGGAATAAAGCCGCGTTGCCGTTGCGCTTCGTATAATATCAGGGCAGCAGCAATGGCCACATTCAACGACTCCACACCGGCTTTGAGAGGAATTTTGACTTGGCGGTCTGCCAACTCCACTAAATTAGCAGATAAGCCAGCTCCTTCATTTCCCAGCAAAATCAGCGTAGGGCGGCGGTAGTCAATTTCCCAATAAGTTTCTGGGGCATTGCTAGCAGTTGCGATTACTTGCATCCCTTGCTGCCGGCAGTGATCAACTTCAGCTTTTAAATCAGCACTGACTATTATTGGCAACCGAAACCAGGCACCTGCTGACGCCCGCAGCACCTTTGGCTGATCCGCATCTACACTATCCCCACTCAGCCATAAACCGCCGGCACCGGCTGCCGTTGCCGTCCGGATAATGGTACCCAAGTTGCCCGGATCTTGCAGCGTTTCCAAGGCAATGCCCAAATCTGTTGCGACTGAGGGCGAAGCGGTTGCCGTCCGTTGTGCTGTTGCGATCACCCCATCCGGGTTAACCGTGGTTGCCAACGCTGTGAGCACTTCTGGACTCACTAATTCTGAGCGATCGGCTTTTTCAGTTGCCGTTTGCCAAAGATTGGGGTGACGTTCCTGCCATTGGGGCGTGCAGCAAACCGTGACGAGAGGAAAATCCACCGCACAGGCTTCTTCCAGCAAATGCGTTCCTTCGATGAGAAATAGCTGTTGTTCCCGCCGGCCTTTGGAAGCGTGCAACTTCCGAATTTGTTTGACTAAAGAATTCTGAAGACTCGTCAGCATGGAAAAAATAAAAGATGAGGGATAAAGGGTGAAACTTCTTTGCCTGAATCCGAAAATGATTGGTTATCGGTCACAACAAATAATTTCACTGATCTTTTATCTCTCATCCTTAAAAATGCGGAACCCGGGACTTGAACCCGGAAGGCTTGCACCACATGAACCTGAATCATGCGCGTCTACCAATTCCGCCAGTTCCGCTTACTGGTTTATCTCGTATCGCAGTATATTACCGTAGCGTCATTCACTGTGGCTGTCAAGCCTCTTTGCTAAATATCTCTAATTTCAGCAATCTTGCTGAAGAAACTGCTAACTTATGGAAGCATAAATCTGGACATCTGACATCTTTCCGGTAAAATCGGAACCAAATCAGAAGTTACAAAGTATTAATTGATTCTGGAGGGTAAACATATTACTTCCTCTCTCAACTTGAAAGATAATCACGCATCTCCTGAAAAAGCAGACAACTCGATTCTGCACATTTGGGGCCGGTCTACTCTGCAAGGCCATGTCAAAATTAGCGGGGCGAAAAACGCTGCCTTGGTGGTGATGGCTGGCGCATTGCTCTGTCCAGAGGATTGCCGAATCCGCAACGTTCCGTTATTAGCCGACGTCGCTCGCATGGGCCAAATTCTTTCAGCCCTAGGCGTGAAATTAGAGCGAAATGGGGACATTTTAGACATTAATGCCAGCGAAATTGGGCAATCGCAAGCGCCTTACGAGTTGGTGAGCCAGCTAAGAGCGAGTTTCTTTGCAATTGGGCCAATACTTGCCCGGTTGGGTGCGGCTCAAATTCCTCTACCTGGAGGGTGTGCCATCGGTGCCAGGCCGGTTGAGCTTCACGTTCGCGGTTTGCGGGCGATGGGGGCTGATGTGCAAATTGATCATGGAATTGTTCATGCTTATGTTACCGGCCCGAATCGGCGCTTAAAGGGTGCCAAAATCTATCTGGACTACCCCAGCGTAGGAGCAACGGAAACCCTGATGATGGCGGCGACGCTGGCTGATGGAGAAACCACAATTGATAACGCTGCTCAAGAGCCAGAAGTTGTGGATCTGGCGAATTTCTGCCGCTCAATGGGGGCAAAAATACAAGGGGCCGGCACCAAGACCATTGTGATTTCTGGAGTGCCAAGATTGCACTCGACCGATTACAGCATCATTCCTGATCGGATAGAAGCTGGGACATTTTTGGTCGCGGGGGCGATTACCCGTTCGGAAATCAGCCTGTCGCCGGTGGTGCCGGATGATCTGACGGCAGTCATTGCTAAACTGCGGGCGATTGGGGCGAAAATAATCGCTGATGCGCCATACCAACTGCGGGTTATTCCAGGGGAAAATAATATAGCAACGGATATTGAAACATTGCCATATCCCGGTTTCCCCACTGATATGCAGGCGCAGTTTATGGCCTTGCTCACCATAAGTGAGGGAGACAGTGTCATTAGCGAGACGGTATTTGAGAATCGTCTGCGTCATGTGGCGGAATTAAACCGCATGGGTGCAGATATTCGCGTCAAAGGCAATCACGCGATTGTGCGGGGCGTACCGATGCTCTCAGGTGCGCCGGTGGTGGCAACCGACTTACGCGCTTCTGCCGCTTTGGTGCTGGCTGGGCTGGCAGCAGAGGGCAAAACCACGATTCAAGGATTGCAGCACTTAGACCGGGGTTATGAGCGCTTAGATGTCAAACTACAGCAACTCGGCGCTAAATTACAGCGGATACAGGGTGAGCCTGAAGACGTGGAAGCGAATGTGGAAGTGGATGTGGCAGTGGACAATGAATCGGCGGCAAGCAAGCCAACAGAATCGGCATTAAAATAAAGGTCTAGGACTGTTTACCTGTTGGATGTAGCCGGCATGGACTTCTTGAAAACACCGCTAATCGGTCTGAAAGCAGACCAATTTCGTCACCCGCTCGATCTGGAAGCGACAAATTCCCTCAAGCAACTGCCTGGGTTAGACCTGCTGGTGCGAAATCTGCTAGGGCCAATTGGTGAGCAGTTTTTCTACCTGGACAATATTGCCTCTAGTGTTTTGGTAGGCGAACAGCAGTTGCCGCATTTGCATCAACTGCTGTTAGAAGCCTGCAAAATTCTGGATCTAGAACCGCCGCAACTTTATGTGCGCCAACATCCGGTTCCCAACGCTTATACGTTTGCGATGCGGGGCCGGCAACCGTTTATTGTCATGCACACCTCTCTGATTGAGCTGCTGACTCCGCCTGAAATTCAAGCGGTGATCGCTCATGAATTGGGTCATCTCAAGTGCGATCATGGGGTGTATTTGACTCTGGCAAACTTGATGGTGCTTGCCGCCAATCAACTGCCAAACTTGGGCGGAGCGATCGCCCAAAGCTTACAAGCCCAACTTCTAGAGTGGGTGCGATGTGCGGAATTTACGTGTGATCGGGCGGCGCTGCTAGCCGCTCAAGATCCGAAGGTGGTAATTTCTCTGTTGATGAAACTGGCGGGGGGATCGGCGACTCTGGCACCGCAATTGAATGTGGATGCGTTTCTGGCTCAAGCCCGCGCCTATGATGACATCAGCAGAAGCCAGTTGGGGGAAATGCTCAAGCAAGCGCAAACTGCTCAACTGACGCATCCGGTGCCGGTTCTGCGGGCGCGAGAAATTGATCGGTGGGCAAGTACAAAAGATTATGAATCTTTGTTGCATCAGCGAGAAATGCGCTATAATAAAAACTCGGAACCCAAGGGCGGGTGGCGGAATTGGTAGACGCATCAGACTCAAAATCTGACACCGAAAGGTATGAGAGTTCGATTCTCTCCTCGCCCACTTTCTTTAGCATTGAGTGCTAAGAAGTGATTGAGTTGAAAAAGGGTAGTCATTATGGCTCAACGGTTGAAAAGCTGGGAGTCCCCTCGCCGTGAGGGAAGAAACTCCAAAGGCAAAGGCGGCGTAGCACGAGCACGACAGCTCAAGAAACAGCAGCAAATACTGCGGAAGAAGCTACAAGGGGAAACCCAAGACAATAATCAAGGGAAGAGACGCGATGTTCTCTTCCCTTTTTGTTTGGAGTTGCCGGCACTCAGCATACTTGCCCGATAAAAGCTTAGATCGTCGCGAAATCCTCAACTCCGATGAGATTTGCTTGCACCCCATTGAGGGAGGCTAAGAGTTCTCCACTGCCGGCCATATTAATTAAAGTGGCACCGGCACCTTGGGTAATGGACAGTTGGGCGAACTTCAACCCGCCACACAATACCAGAGAATCAATGCCATCTTGAAAATCTGTAACAACATCACTGTTTTTGCCTTTTGCTAAGAGAAAGCGATCACGACCACTGCCGCCGCTGAGTGTATCGTTGCCTTGCCCGCCGTTAAGCAAGTCATCCCCACTGCCGCCTCGCAGGATGTCGTTGCCACTTAGCCCGGTGAGGGTGTCGTTGCCACCTTGCCCGTTGATAACATCGTTCGATTTTTCCAGCCCTTGAGTATTATTATCCAGGTCGTTGAGGAAGGTTGTTTTGTTAGGCCGGTAAACGCGGCGGTTAAACTGTTGGTTGGCGTCGATCACGTCAAAGCTGTCTGAAAGCTTGGTATCGCCATCAAACAAGATGTTGCCAAGATCAACAGAGGCGTCAGTAGATTTGAGCAGGTTATCTAGGTTTTCCAGGGCGAAGTTTTGTAGGGTGACTTGGGTATCTGCAACGCCGTCGAATGCGATTAACAAGTCAGTGCCAGACTGGGTGAGAATCATGTTTTGGGCAATTAAACCCGCCCCTTCAAATTTCAAGGTATCGGCAGAGGCGATGATCTCTGAAGTCGGACGGATGCCTTTACCTACTCCTGCAAAATCTGTAATCAAGTCACTACCGTCGGCGGATCGGATAACAAATTGGTCGTTGCCAGTGCCGCCGGTTAAGCTATCTTTGCCTTTATCACCACGTATAACATCCATCCCAGCACCACCGTTGATGCTGTCGTTGTTGGCGCTGCCGTTGAGGGTGTCGTTGCCGGCAGTGCCGGTGATGGTGTCGCCTTTAATTGTGGCGGCTAGGATTTGTTTATCTAAAGCCTCGCCGGTATTTTCAGCGATTGCCTGATCAATAGTCTGGGTGCCGGCGGTTACTTCCTTCAAGTCTTTGGTTATCTCACCTAAAGTAATCACTTGTGCGCGGGCGACTTCTGTGGTGATGCCAGTGCCGGCATTATTGGCGACTGCCTGATCAATGCTTTGATTACTCTCTGCTATGATAACCGCAGCTTGCTGAGCAACATTTATGACGGCATTGATGTTAATAGCGGGGTCTATTGTTTGCGCCTCGGTTGCTGCGTCTTGAATCAGTTGTGCTAACTGTTCTGGGGCACTTAAATCAAGGGGTTGACCGAGTTGAATGCGCGTGGCAATTTCCCAAACAACTGCTTTTGTTAATTCAGCGGTTGATGCAGAAGAAGCGCCATCGAGTAAACTAACTATTTGGGTGACAACGTTTTGCATCTTAATCATGCCGGCGAACACTTCAGCACCCCCCGCCTGATTGTTATTTGTGGCGGCAACTGGATCGAAGGTGGCGAGGTCAGCGTCAGAAGGCAATGAAAGTGCGGCTTTTAGCAAATTTTGTGCGTCATATTCGCTCAATCCTTGGTCAACTAAATCTGCGACTACGCTGGTTAACATACTGACGACAAAGGAATTGGGTAGCGCAGTAATAGGAGTTTCTAGAGGTAAGCCGGTTGCCACATCAATCCCGCCGGTGACGACGATGCGGCCTTCTTCTGGCTCAAGTAAGCCATTCTGATTGGTATCTAACGTCTCAAAATCGAGATTGTCTATGGAAAATTCGCCTTTTTCATTCGTTATGGCGAATGGCTCATTTGCATCCTGTACCCAATTTTTATTGGCATCAAAGAAAGCCGTGCCATCAGAAATGTAATTATCAATCGCTACGCCTGTTCCATTAGGATGGTAAAAAATATGGAATAAGTCGCTAACACTAGCACCCGATTGATCTGTTGCGATTACCTCAATCCAAATATCACCGCGTAAGGATGGATCAATTGTGAAAGTGCAGGTTGTGGGATCGAATTTAATTGTGTCAGGTAAGGCAAATTTTTGAGGCGCAGAGATCACAGTTGGAGCGAATACTCCATTGACATCTTGCCAATTCCAATTCACCTTAGGTACCCAATTAGCCGTATAAGTTAGGGTATCACCGGCATCCGGATCGATAAAAGTGTCTTCCGCAAAAGTAAATACTCCACTGCTGCGGAACTGAGGATTTGCTGTCCAGTCAACCCCTTGCCTAAAGAGCGGTTTATTTCGCACCGGCGCATGATTTAGCGAATTGACTTCCAACTCAAAAGCTGTGCTGACACTGGCACCGGCTTGATCTGTGGCTGTAATTTGCAGGTTGAGATTGCCGGCATTAATATTCGTGGGAGTGCCGCTAAAGCTGCCGGTTGCTGCGTCAAAACTCAACCAAGCCGGTAGAGGTTCGCCATTCGTCAGCGTTGCTTTTAACGTGAGGGTGTCGCCGGCATCAACATCGGTAAACGTATCAGCGGCAATCTGGTAACTGAAGGCAGATCCAGCGTTTATGGTTTGATTAGAAAGAATTTGCGCGACTGCCGGCGCTTCATTCACATCAGTGATATTAATTGTGAAAGGTTTCCAAGAACTACTGAGTGCTGGAGTTCCGTTATCAGTAGATTGGATATAAATCAGATGACTATTGCTTCCATTTTCAAAGTTGAATAGGCTACTATCAGCCACTTTTAACTGATTGTCTTCTATTTTGAATCGTCCCCCTACACTATCAAATAATTTATAAGTGTGGGTATCTTGGACGTTCAGATCAACCGTAGACAAATCAGCAATAACGGTGCCAGTGGCGCTGTTTTCGGCAATGCTATTCTTGCTAAGATTTATCTGGCTAGGGATGTGGTTTATCGGGTTGATTGTAATATTAAAGGTGGTGTTGCTGATGTTGCCGCCCATGCCATCTGTGGCAGTGAAGCTCAGGCTGTCGCTGGTAGTTTTTGTGCCTTGATGGGTGTAAGTCAGCCGATTATTATCGATATCCGCTTGAGTAAACTTGTTGTTGTTACTCAAGTCGAGTTCAGTCTCATTTAGCTTGAGCGTTCCGTTAGCCGGTAAGGCTGTTAGCGTATAAGTAATGGTATCGCCGTCGGCATCTTGAATTCTTAACCGCGTATTAACAATTGTGCCGGTGGTTGCTTCATCTAAGTTCAAGTTGTTGTTGTTGAAAAGAACTGGATCTGTGTTGGGGGTGTCGGTTGCCATGACTTTGCCTTTGAGTAACTTTGTATAAATTTAATGTTTGGAAAGAATTTTGTCAAGAAATTTTTCGCACTTTGTTTAGGTTGTAATTAAGTGCAATTGGCTTTGTAAAAATTTCTTGGTATGAAACTGAGGGTTATACCGTAGAAATACTGACAGCTTTAATAGTTAGTGATCAAATTTGGGGCGATTCTAGAATGATATTAAGTGTTAAAACAGAGGGCTTGACAGTAAAATTTTTTCTCACATAGTAAGTTCACGGAAAAATGCTGACTCCAGCAATATCTCACTTTGCCAACAATTTATATAAAAGTTGCCGTTTTAGGCACCCTTGACTGCCCACGGGTGTGAGCTTGGGCTTGCCGGCAGTATTGCGGGACTTACAGCGCGATATTTTACAAAATGTTGAAATAGAGCCGGCTTTAACCCTTTGTGGAGTAGCTTTGAGCAAGTAGGGTTTGGTAAGCCAAATGGCCGTTGGTAACGAAGCTCAGGGTCGCAAGTTCATCACAACAGAACCGCTAGAAGCAAGCACAGAAGCCGGTGAACAGAAAGTTTGGGATGCAGTGCGGAGTGCGTTCGCTGATAGAAATTGTATCGGCTATTGGCGCTATCCTCTTTTTTCCAAAGTTGGAGAAACTCGAAAAGAGCCAGATATTCTTATTGCTGATAAAGAATTCAATTTAATCGTAATCGAAGTTTTATCTATAACCCTTGATCAAATTATTGAAATTGACGATAATCTGTGGCAATTTCAGAATTTTTCTACAACAGAAGCGAACCCTTATCAACAAGCTGAAGGTCAACTTAAAGCTTTAATTGCCTACTGTGATCGGGAGACGGCGATTTGTGGCAAAGTTACAGGACGAGCGCTTGTTGCACTGCCTTTGATCACACAAAAAGAATGGCAGGAAAAAGGCTTTGATCAGCTTCCCAATTGCCCTCCTATAATCTTCCAAGAACATTTGAGTGAAACTGGCTTACTGGAACGAATTCAACAAAGCAATCCAGCCATAGCGGGGAGCAATTTAGATGAGCAACAGTGGGAGTTAATGCTGGCAGTGATCGGCGGGACTACCGTGTTAAGAAAACCCTCCCGCACCCTTGGATCTAGCAATAATAAAACTCGCGGTAGCATTATTGCCGCTTTGCAAGAAAAACTTTATGAATTAGATTTTCAACAAGAACATATTGGTAAAGGAATTCCTCCAGGTATTCAGCGGATGCGGGGAATTGCCGGCTCAGGAAAAACAGTTCTGCTGTGTCAAAAAGCAGCGCATATACATTTAAAACATCCAGACTGGGATATTGCCTTAGTATTTTTTACCCGCACCCTTTACGATTTAATGATTGGATCGGTCGATAAATGGTTGCGTCACTTTAGCGGAGGAGATATTCACTATGATCCAAAAACAAATAAAAAGCTGCGAGTGCTTCATGCGTGGGGAGCGAAAGAGCAACCGGGACTTTATAGTACAATTTGTGAATTCCACGGAATTCGACGTAAGACAACAGGAGACACCAGGGAAAAACAGCCTGGACGCGGATTAGCAGACTTGTGCAAACGGTTAGCTGAAGAAATAGAAATTCAACCGCTTTTTGATGCAATTTTGATTGATGAAGGGCAAGATTTAGTTGCTGATGGCGATTTAAAACATCAAGATAAACAAGCAATTTACTGGCTGGCTTATCAAGCATTGCGCCCCGCCGATCCGGAACATCCAGAGCAGCGTCGGTTAATTTGGGCGTATGATGAAGCGCAAAGTTTAGATAGCTTAAAAATTCCCACCACTAAAGAATTGTTTGGTGAAAATATCAGTGGATTATTAACCAAAGGAGGGCAATATCCAGGGGGAATTAAAAAATATGAAGTGATGCGCCGGTGTTATCGCACTCCAGGGCCAATTCTTACAGCAGCTCATGCGATAGGAATGGGATTGCTTCGTCCAGAGGGAATGCTAACAGGAATTACCCGTGCAGAGGACTGGAAAGCAATCGGCTATGAAGTCACCGGCAAGTTTATTTCAGGTCAGAAAATCACGCTTCACCGGCCTCCTCATAATTCGCCAAATCCTATAGGTGAACTGTGGGGAGAACCTGTATTAGAATTTAATACTTATAGCTCTCGCAAAGCAGAAATGAGCGCACTTGCTGAGAAGATTTTGCATAACCTTAGCGAAGACGAACTTAAGCCGAGCCGAGATATTTTAGTTATCGTTTTAGGCGCTAGCGAGGATGCAATTGAGTTAGAAAACCAAGTAGCGAATTTCCTGGTAGAAAAAGGCATTGATATCTATATTCCGACTGCTTTAGAATTAAATGAACTCAAACCTCAATGGCCACATCACGAACCCAATTGTTTTTGGATGGAGGGTGGCGTTACAGTGTCTCGTGTTCCCCGCGCCAAAGGCAATGAGGCAAACATGGTTTATGTGGTTGGCTGTGATAATGTCGCTCGAAATGACAGTGATGTTAGCTTGCGTAACCAGCTATTTATTGCCTTAACACGGGCCAGAGGTTGGGCAAATCTTAGTGGGGTTGGTGACTATCCAATGTATGGGGAAATCCAACAGGTGATGGATAGTGGAGACACTTTTTCATTTACTTATAAGCGCCCCTTAAAACGAGATATTGGTGACAGAGAAGCCGTTTGATCGAGGGTTATAGCAATCTAAGTAAATTGTAATATTTCTAGCGGGCAAGATGCCGGCACTACAAGCTTTTCAAATAAAAGTTTAAATTCCGTTGCCGGTTAAAACCTCTTGAGGCGGTGGACTCGCTTGCCAAATCTTAATCAACTTGTCAAATCCCCCACTGGCAAGCGTTTGCCCATCTGGACTGAATGCCAGGGATTGCACCCAGTCGGAATGGGCGGGAAACTTAACAATTAGCTGCTGAGTGTTTAAATCCCATACCCGGATACCATCATGACCGGCACTTGCTAAGGTTTGCCCGTCTGGGTTCATCGCTAAAGAATCAATTTGGCTGGTATGGTCAAAAAGTGTGTGTATCAGTTCCCCTGTTTGGATATTCCACACTTTAATCGTAGTATCGTAACTGCCGGTAATTAAAGTTTGACTGTCTGGTGTGAAAACAAGCGCACTCACCGGCTGTGTGTGTCCCTTGAGGGTGCCGATGAAGTTGCCGGTGGACAAATCCCACACTTTCACCGTTGCGTCTTTGCTGCCACTCACTAGCAGACGATTGTCGGGACTAATCGCAACTGAATAAAAAATCTCATAGCGCACAAAATCTTGCAAGGGTCGCTGTTTGGTTAAATCCCATAATTTAATCCCATCCAAACCGCCACTAACGAGGGTTTGACCGTTTGGACTAATCGCTAGAGATAAAATATTGCTAGCCGGCTCTAAGAACGTATGATTGAGCTTGCCGGTTTTAAAATTCCAAATATTGAGTAGGGAGTCATCACTGCCGCTGGTGAGTGTTTCACCATCAGGCGCGATTGCTAAAGCCAGCACCCTTGTTTTATGTCCTTTAAGCGTGCGGATTTTTTCCCCTTTTTGCAAGTCCCAAATTCTAATTCTGGGATCTAAACTGCCGCCACCACTAGCAAGTATCTGTCCGTCTGGGCTGAAGGAAAGGGTTTCAACAGTCCCTTTATGATCTTCCAAAATCCGAATCAGTTGCGGACTTTCCCAAGCACTGGGACGCGGGATAATTCGGGAAATTTCCGTGCTGGAAATTAAACTTTTTGTCGTAGCGCTAACCGATGAAGTGTGAGAAATATTAGCAATGCTAACGGCAAGAAAAACGCCTAATAAAATAGTCTTCCATTTAAGAAAATGCAAAATTGAAAATACAGAATGCAAAAGTTTTCTCATCCTTCATTCATCATTATTCGATTGAATGTTCGGACATATTGTTTGAGCAATGAGGTGAGCCGGCGGTTGTTCTTCCCATCCGCTCAGTAACCCTTGCAATTCAGCTTTTAGCATTTCTAACGCGGCAATTTGTTCTGCGATTTCCTCTAATTTAGTTTGCAGCCGGTGTTTAACTTCACCGCAAGGTAACTCTCCGCGATCATGGACGCTTAGAAGTTCTTGAATTTCACTGAGACTGAGTCCTAAAGATTGCGCTCGTTTAATAAATGCGAGCCGGTTCATGATCGCTTCGGTAAACAGCCGGTATCCTGAATCAGAGCGTTCTACGGTAGGAGCCAGCAAACCAATTTCATCGTAGTAGCGAATAGTTTTAACCGGCAACCCTGTGCCGGCGGCGACTTCGCCAATTTTAAGCAATTTGGCGATAGCACGAGTGCCCATAACTGTTATGCCAATAAGATTTGCTCAATGAGCTGATTCAATCTGCAACTCTTGTAATGGGCGGGTTTAACCACAGTGTTAATCACACAGTCAAAATTATCAATAAACCCGCCTTGACCAACGGTTGTATTCTCTATTGAGGACGGCGTTTCTTAGCGGGCGCTAACTGGGGCAACTGAGGGCGGGATGAGCTTGCCGGCAGATAAAGTTCCGGAACTCGTTCTGGTTGTTCAACTTGACTGCGCTGGAATTGCCACCAACGCAGTGCGAGGGCAACGCCTGCCATAGTGAGTCCGAAGGTGAGCAACGATCCGCGAGAGCCGATCCCCCCAATTACAGCATCTACGGCTCCAACCGTAATGATAAAGC
This sequence comes from Microcoleus sp. FACHB-68, assembly GCF_014695715.1. Taxonomy (NCBI): domain Bacteria; kingdom Bacillati; phylum Cyanobacteriota; class Cyanophyceae; order Oscillatoriales; family Microcoleaceae; genus Microcoleus; species Microcoleus sp. FACHB-68. The sequence goes on along the minus strand of NZ_JACJOT010000008.1, from coordinate 1,610,142 downwards.
TGGTAATGGGTTCTCTACGATAGGCTGACTTCAAAATTCGAGGCCATACAACGTTCATCACAGTCTGCTTGGTTCCTATTTATTTCCGAATCTTAAGACTTACAGTGCCAACAACGCTTTAACGCTTCTAGCTCAACGATACTCTAGCTTAAACTTACACCTTAAAGTGTAGGGAATCTTGACAAAACTTGGATTCCTTCAATCGGTGTTAAGCCAGTAACCCTTCCCGAACCAGCTTCTAAGTGCAAAGACTTGCAGCAACGGCTGCTTGTTTCAGTTTGGGAAGGGTTGCTTGCTTAGCTTACTTAAGTCCAAGCCATTCCAGCAAACCCTGGCCGGTAACATACTCAATGATTACGGTTAGCGCAAAGCCAATCATGGCAGCTCGACCGTTCAAGCGCTCAGCGTAGTCATTAAAACCAAACTTCGGCTCCTCTAGTTTGGGTGTGGTGGTGGGTTGTGGTTGAGTCATGGTTTTGTCGCTTAGTTACAATTCTTTACCTTTTATTGTCTTCCATTGTAGAGATGCTTGGTATCCCGTCAACCACGACTTTGAGGAACTGAATCTAATCAACCTCTTTGATGACCATGACTTCTGTTGCTTTAATCAGGGCTGTCACTTCATCCCCTATCGCAATTTTAAGATTTTCAGCAGACCGGCGCGTGATTACAGCATCGATCAAGTTATCTCCAACTTGAATTGTGACTTCTGCCAGGATATCTCCGAGTTGAATATCCGTCACTCTACCTGTGAGCTGATTGCGCCCGCTAATTTTAATCGTCACCGCCGGCACCTCAAATATCGCCAAACTCTGTCGATAGGATAGCAGCAAACCATGAGCCGGCTGTCATACAGTGAGAGTATTCTCAGCGCAAGTCAGTAACGACATAAGCTAAAAGCATGGGTCATAAAGAGGTGGCAGATGGAAATTGGCGTTCCTAAGGAAACGAAGGATCAGGAGTTTCGTGTCGGCTTGAGTCCGAGCAGCGTTCGGGTATTGTGTGAAAAGGGTCATTCGGTGTTTGTGGAAACCGGCGCGGGTGCCGGTGCCGGCTTGGGGGATGAAGATTATATTCAGGCCGGCGCTAAAATTGTTGGCAGCGCCAAAGACGCTTGGGATCGGGAACTGGTTGTTAAAGTCAAGGAACCGCTGTCGCCAGAGTACCCGTTTCTCCAGAAAGAGCAGTTGCTCTTTACCTATTTGCACCTAGCCGCTGATCGGACTTTGACAGAACATCTGATTGATTCTGGCGTCAGCGCGATCGCTTATGAAACCGTCGAACTGCCAGATAAACGACTGCCTCTACTCACGCCGATGAGCATCATCGCCGGCAGGTTGGCAGTGCAGTTTGGATCAAGATTTTTAGAGCGCCAGCAGGGAGGGCGAGGCGTTCTCTTAGGCGGCGTTCCTGGGGTAATGCCGGGTAAAGTGGTGATTTTAGGTGCTGGTATTGTTGGCACAGAAGCGGCACGAATGGCGGTGGGGATGGGCGCTCAAGTTCAAATTTTGGATATCAACGTTGAGCGGTTAGCCTATCTCGAAACCCTCTTTGGTTCTAGAGTTCAGCTACTTTACAGCCAGCCTTTGCAAGTTGAGTCCCTCGTTCCAGATGCCGACTTGCTGATCGGTGCTGTTTTAGTATTAGGAAGACGCGCGCCGGTGCTTGTGTCTCGAAATCTTGTCGGAAAAATGCGTCCGGGTTCTGTGATTATTGATGTTGCAGTAGATCAGGGTGGCTGTGTGGAAACATTGCGCCCAACTTCTCATACCCATCCCACTTATGTAGAAGAGGGCGTTGTCCACTATGGCGTGCCTAATATGCCTGGGGCGGTTCCCTGGACTGCAACCCAAGCCCTTAATAACAGCACTTTACCTTATGTGCTTAAGTTGGCAAATCAGGGGATCACAGCTTTAGACACTGAGCCGGTTTTGGCAAGTGGGCTAAATGTGCGAAACCACCAGCTCGTGCATCCGGCAGTGCGGGAAGTTTTTCCCGATTTAGCTGCGATGTCCTGAGTCTAAAGCATTTTCTTCTTCTCATGCTGAGTGGTGAGTGCTGAGTGTGGAGCGCTCTATAAACTTATTCAGTCCAAGGGTTTGAGCAATACACTCGGTTACTCCCTCACCACTCAAGACTCACCACTAACCTGCACTCCGGGTAATTGCGTAGGGGGACGCTCAGGTGATAAGTTGCGGGTTAGGGTGAGTTTATAAAGGTCTGCTTTTTGGAAGCATTCATCAAGTCATTTAACTAATCTGTCGGATTTACTATTTGTATTTCTTATATTTCTATAATATCTTTTTAGTCATGTAGTGATGTAGCTTTACAAAATCTTTACAGAGCTTTCGTTCAAAAAAACTACCCATTACTCAGTTATTAATTTTTTTTAAATAACCTATATCTAGTAGCTGTTAAAAATATCCTGTACTTAAGTACAAGTACAAAAATTTAATAATTTTAACTTAAACAATAAAATAAATTGACAGCTTTACTCGTCTGATTAATCCGGATTTCGTTCTATTAATAATGCAAAAAGCACTTTTTTAGACCTTTGTCACGAATAAAATCGCTTACTGTATAAGCATTTCATAGCTTTTAACGTAAAAGATGCTGATTGCTTACAATGAATTTATAGAAATTTATTAAGGCTCTAATTTAAGGCTTAATTATAAGTTATAACCTACCAAAATATTCAGTCTTCATAAGAAAGTTTACAATTTGTATTAATTTTTAATGATAGTTTTTAAGTAAAAATAGAAAAATTACTATGAAAATTACTGCCTTCGTTTTAAAGGGGAAATTATTTTTTCCGGTTTAAATTTATAAAGATTCCGTAAAAATACAGAGATTTTGAGAGTGAATATGTCGAGATGGCTCTATCCTGGGATAAGCGTAACAACAAATCTCAAAAGAACGCGGGCTTAATTCACTAAATATTTGTAACTCAGGGTCAGCCGAGAAAATTGCGAATGCCGGTTAGCATCCCACCCCTGAATTTGTATTGTGTTGGAAGGATAATTACATGAATCTAAAACGCGCTTCTAGCTGGCTTAGCTTAATAACAGGCAGTGCTATCGTGTTTGGTGCAGTACAAGCGCAAGCATATACTTTTAGCCGCAACCTTTACAGACCGAATGACGTTCTGGATTTTAGGGCGCTGGGTTACACATACACCGGTATAAATGTTCCGGGCGGCACAGCAGGTTTACAGGTCAGAAGAAACGCGGCTAGCTTGAGTGCGAATGAGATGTCAAGATTCGTAAATGCTATCCAGACGTTAAAAACAAGAACAGTGAGGGCTGCTAACGGCGTTGTTGTCAGTGAGTATGACCAATTTGTAGCCACCCATTTGGGAGCGATGGATTTAGCCGGTCGTCCTGGGCCAGATGGGCGTCCTTTATTTAATGCAGCGCATGGCAGGGCCGGCTTTTTGCCGTGGCACCGGACGTTTATATATGAATTTGAAAGGGCATTGCAAACAGTAGATCCGACTGTAACCATTCCTTATTGGGATTGGACGGATGCTAATGCCACTCAAAATGTGATTCTTTCCCAAAATTTTATGGGAGGTAATGGGTTTAACGCCAATGGAAACCCTGGGGGGCCGGTTCGGACCGGGCCATTCACAACTGCCAACGGATGGGTTCAGAGAAGTGACTTGAGTGGCGATGTTTGGCTGGGAACCTCCACCGGCACACAGGCACTGACACGCAATTTGGGGAATTTTGCCCCAAGAACTGCAGCGAATCCACGGGGGTTGATCACTGCCGCCCAGGAAGATGCAGCGCTCACTACACCTAGCTACCAGACTTTAAACTCTCGGCTAGAGTTAAACATCCACAACCCCATGCACAACTGGGTGGGAGGCTCTATGAACACGATGGCCTCTAACAACGATCCCATGTTTTATATGCTTCATGCCAACGTTGATCGCCTTTGGGCTAGATGGCAGACTGCTGTTGCGGGTACTGGTCGTTTGAATGGTGCAGAGGCTTATCCTAATAGTTTCCAGGGCTATGGACACAGCCGGCTCGACCCGATGTGGCCTTGGGATCGAGGTCAATCGAAGGTTGCTGCGGACTTAGCCGCCCTAATCCCCGGATTACCGGGTATTGCTCCCACTAATACTAATTTCTCATCGTTCCTGATGGCCAGCGCCCCGGAAGACTTATTCTCAGATACGACCGGCAATGTGTACAATCCTTGGGGCCATCATGCCTATCATGGGGATGAGCCGTGTCCTGACGAAGTAAATATGCCCTGTGATATGCCCTGCCATCAATCAGAAAACGTTCCAGAACCGGCTTCTATATTAGGTCTATTGGCATTTGGGGCATTGGGTGCCGGTCGCTTGCGTAAGGGTAAACAACCACAAAAAGCTTAAAATAACTGCCGGCTAACTCGACCTAAGCTCACTCATCAGTTTGTTAGTTGGCGACCACACACCCTCTATTAAACTTCAACAACCTTCCATACATCACACATGACGTAAAAAAATATTAAGAAAGTCAGTAGTTTTGAACGAGCCGAGTCTTCATGACTCTTTAATAACTGCCCCGTCCCACGCTTACGCTATTTTTAGGGCAGTTTAATCTCCAGCTTGCTCGATTCTGAGCCGGCTCAGATTCGCAATTTATTGAGCCGTTTCCCTGAACTTAAGCACCAATCCGTTAAAAAAAGTTATGTTTCGATAAGCCGGCAGCCATTTAATTGCCCCCTCAGTGGAAAAATTAAATGGGGGCTTGTTTTATACAAAAAAATTCTGCCATTTTGGCAACAAAATGGGGAAGTATGAGTTTATTGTTAAATGCATAGATAACATAAAAGGTCAAGGCCCCTGAGATTGGGCGTTCCAGAGCCTTTGCGCTCGTCAAAACTCCAAAAAACAGCTCTCTCGGACTTGCCAATTTAACCAACTAAACATAGTTGCTAATCCTGTTGAGAAGAAATGTGTGGCAACTTTCAACAGGAGAGGCTTTGCGTTGAGTGAAGCAAAACTACTAGCGTCATTCAGCGAAGCAGGATATTGGAACTTATCGCCTAGGCGCTAGCTAAGCAATCTTCGCTTAGCACGACCGGCGCTTTAACGTATTAATACATTAATTTTGCGCTTTTCATCGAGGTAATTTTATGGCTTTCAAACAAACTTTCACCTGGATCGGCTTAGTCGCCGGCACTGTTGTAGCTTTTTGTGCGAATCCTGCTCAAGCCTATACTTTTTCTAGAAGCCTTGTTAGACCGGCAGACGTTATAGATTTCACAAACCTGGGCTACAGATATGACACCATGCCCAACTCTGGGAATACCAGTGGAACTTTGCAGGTGAGAACAAATGCCGCGACGATGACCCAGACTGAGATAGATCGGTTCGTCAATGCCGTCGTCACGTTAAAAACCCAAAGATTTGTTACCACCCCTAACGGCGTTCGCATCAGCGAGTATGACCAGTTTGTGGCCACCCATTTAGCAACAATGGATATGACGGGCCGGCGAGCTCCAAATGGCACAACATTAGTGAATGGCGCTCATGGCAATGCGGCATTTCTACCCTGGCACCGGCAGTTTTTAGATGAATTTGAAAGAGCCTTACAAACAGTAGATCCCAGCGTGACAATTCCTTACTGGGATTCGACGAATCAAAGCGCCACACGAAACATTATTTTTCAAAATAACTTTATGGGTCCCAATGGCGGGGCTGGGGGTGTCGGAGGCGGAACAGTTCAGTCTGGGCCTTTCTCCCGCGCCAATGGATGGGTGTTAAGAAGAGACTTGAGCAATACCCTTAACAGGGGCGCGTGGACAGGACTATCCACCGGCACACCGCGAGACCTCACGCGCAATCTGGGTGCTTTAACCAGCTTAACCACACAAACTCAGGTAAATGGTGCACTTGCCCAGACGACTTATAACGCATTTCGCTCGCGCCTAGAAACCGGCACCGGGCTGCACAACAGTATGCACAATTGGATCGGAGGTACGATGGGCTTTCAACATTCTCCCAACGATCCGATGTTCTGGCTGCATCATGCCAATGTGGATCGCCTTTGGGGACAATGGCAGCTGAACGGACGCTGGGGTAACAGTTTTTATCCCTCCAGTGGTCAGCCTTATGGACACAACCTGCTTGACCCAATGTTCCCCTGGAACACAGCAAACATTCCCATCGCCAATGATTTGAGAGATTTAATGCCCGGTTTGCCGGGAGTTACCGCAACGGCTACTCCTACAGATTCGTCTCTATTTATGATGGCCAACGCCCCATCAGATTTGTCGGACAACACAATCGAACAAAGTCAAAACGGTTATATGTACAACCCTTGGGGCCACATGGCATATCACGGAGATGGGACTGAACCGTGTCCTGACGAGATCGCTATGCCCTGCGATATGCCTTGCCATCAATCAGAACACGTCCCTGAACCTTCTGTCGCCTTAGGGTTGCTGGCCTTTGGAGCCTTGGGTGCCGGCTCTCAGTTCAAGCGCAAACGTAAGGCATTGGCGAAGGCAAATAGCTAATAGCCAATCGCTCAGTGTGATCAACACTGAGCAATTAACTCTTTGCCATCTAAGCTTTTTTACGAGTTGTTTTGCGGGTTGTTGACTTCTGGCCGGCAGCCTTTGTTTTGGTCGCGCTACTCGATTTCGAGCCACTCGATTTAGACGAACTCTTGCCAGATGAAGCCTTCGCCGCCAACAGTTCCACCGCCTCTGCCAGCGTCAAATTATCTACAGATTGGTCTTCGGGTACAGAAGCATTGGTTTTCCCGTGCTTCACATACGGCCCATACGGCCCATCGTAGACATTCACCGGCTCCCCATCGGCTGGGTGCTGGCCGAGTTCTCGCAAAGCTGCCTTCGTCTTGCTTCGGGTGCCGCGCCCGCCCTTCTTCGGTTCCAAAAGTAGTTCTAATGCACGTTTAAGCTCAATAGTCAAGACATCGTCACCGGCTTTCAGGGAACGGTAATCTTTTCCTTCCTTGCCTTGGTCATGCACGACATAAGGGCCAAACCGCCCCAGACTCGTTTGGATTTTACCGCCGGTTTCTGGATGGGTTCCCAAGGTGCGCGGCAGGGAAAGCAATCCCACTGCCATTTCTAGCGTTACGTCTTCCGGCTTCACGCCTTTGGGCAAAGAGGCGCGTTTGGGCTTCTTGTTCTCCTCAGAAACTTCACCCAATTCCACATAAGGGCCGTAAGTGCCGATTTTGAGGTAAATCAATTCGCCCGTTAAGGGATGCCGGCCTACTTCATCCGGGCCTTCAGTTTTTTGGCGCAGCAGCACCTCGACCTTCTGTGGATCTAAGTCTGCCGGTGTCAAATCTTTGGGGATCGAGGCAGTCACCGGCCCATTGCCATTTTCCACTTCAATGTAGGGGCCAAAACGCCCGATCCGCACTTTAGCCGCTAAGTTCTCCAGTTCCACCGTCCGCGCTTCACTGGGGTCGATCTGGTTTTCCCGTTCTTTAACTTGGGTTTCTAAACCCTTTTGGCCCAGGAAGAATTCGTGCAAATAGGGCAGCCATTTCGCTTCGCCGGTGGAAATGTCATCCAGGGTTTGTTCCATGCGGGAGGTAAAGCGGGTGTCTACCAATTCGGGAAAGTGTTTTTCCAGCAAGCTAGTGACTGCAAACGCTGTGAACGTGGGAATCAGGGCATTGCTGATGAGTTGGGAGTAGCCGCGATCAATAATGGTGCCAATAATGCTGGCGTAGGTGCTGGGACGCCCGATGCCTTCACTTTCCAGGGTTTTTACCAAAGAAGCTTCCGTGAAACGTGCCGGCGGCTGGGTTTCGTGACCGATCGCTTCTAGATCGCGGCATTTGGGGCGATCTCCGACTTTGAGGGCCGGCAGAATCACTTCTTGATCTTCAATGGCGGCGTCGGGATCGTCGGAACCTTCCACATAAGCCCGCAAGAAACCAGGGAAGTCGATGCGCTTGCCACTAGAACGAAAGCCGGCATCTTCGACTTGCATTTCTACGGTGATGTGAGTTTGGCGCGAGTCTGCCATTTGGGAGGCGACGGTGCGTTTCCAAATTAGATCATACAGTTGCAGTTCTCGACCGGCTAAACCAGTTTGTTGCGGGGTACGGAAACTGCTGCCGGCAGGACGAATGGCTTCGTGGGCTTCTTGTGCACCTTTGCTCTTAGTCGTATATTGCCGAGGTTGCGGGCTGAGATACTGCTTACCGTACATTTCCTCAACACAACTCCGTGCCGCCGTGATCGCCTGGTCAGATAAATGCACTGAGTCTGTCCGCATATAGGTAATATACCCTTGCTCGTACAGACTTTGAGCGGTTCGCATCGTATCGCGGGCAGACATCCGCAGTTTGCGGTTCGCTTCTTGTTGCAGGGTTGACGTGGTAAACGGAGGGGCCGGCTTACGAGTGACAGGGCGTTCTTCTAAGTTAGAGACTGTCCAGGTTTTGCCGAATAGTCTATCTTGTAATGCTCTCGCCTCGGCTTCGTTGAGCAAAACCACCCGACGACCGGCAATAATTTGACCTGTAGCTTCATCAAAATCGCTGCCGGTGGCTAACTTGGTGCCGGCTAACGTGACCATTTTGGCATCAAAAGGCGTTTTTTCGTGGGTCAAAGTCGCTTTCAGATCCCAGTAGCTGCCTTGGCGGAAAGCGCGGCGCTGACGTTCCCGCTGCACCAAAAGCCGCACAGCAACCGACTGAACTCGCCCTGCAGACAACCCAGAGGCAATTTTTTTCCACAGTAGGGGAGACAGGGTATATCCCACAAGCCGGTCTAAAATTCGCCGCGTTTCTTGGGCGCGTACCAACTGCTCATCTATGTTGCGGCAGTTTTTCAAGGCTTCGCGGATCGCCTCTTGCGTGATTTCGTGAAACACCATCCGCTTGGTGGGCACTTTGGGTTTTAGCAATTGCAACAAATGCCAACTAATGCTTTCCCCTTCTCGGTCTTCGTCTGTGGCTAAAATCAGTTCATCCGCATCTTTCAGCGCATCTTTGAGCTGCTTGACTATTTTCTTTTTGTCTTTGGGGACAACATACAAGGGTTCAAAGTCGGCGTCCACGTTCACCCCAAGCTGCGCCCATTTTTCTCCCTTAACAGCTTCGGGAATTTCTTCGGCAGACGACGGGAGATCGCGCACATGACCCATTGACGCTTCCACGCGATAGGTGGAAGGCAGGTAATTACGGATGGTGCGTGCTTTGGTGGGAGATTCGACGATAACTAGGGTTGACATGGCACCTTCTTTGGATAGCAGCTTGGCTAGAGAGTCAACTTGAGAGATTTTGGGCGAAATGTCAAGGGTGACTTTTTAAATATTAGGACTTCTGGGCCGACTGTGATGGCACAAGTGCCCTGGCCGTGCCCTTGGGTTCTGGGCGATTATAGAATTACCTTATTCTCTTTATATCCAATATGTAAGTGTTGCCGGCAGACGGGTTTCTCGCTTTAGTGGGTTTCTTCAAATACACATAATTTACTTAAAAAGTCAAGTTTTTTTGTTGTGCAGCGAGTTTTTTTGGGTGCGAGGCCGGCTGTAGTGGTGCGTTTGCATCAGAGTGCAGGGTTCCTGGGTTATGAGCCGGCAACGTTGGGTTATTTACACTTTGTATGACAATCGTCCTATATCAGTGCTCGTGGTGCGGCTGTAACAGGAGATTCACAAGCTGTTCTGTATTTAAGTGAATTTTAATAAAAATTAAAGGGGTGCATCACACATTGACAAAAATATTTGTTGTGGGAGCATCTTGCTTCCTGATATGACAAAAATATTAGATCATCTTGCTGGTACAGATGGCAGCAAACAGGCAAGATGTCCGCACTAAAAATTGACAGAAATGAAATATTTTAAATTCAGTTAACCTCTTTAAAAATAAGAAGTATGAAAAATAAAAAAGGATATTTTTAGGTAGAGTAAATATAGATCAGAAGTAATTTGTTTCCCTTTAAATCTTTATTTTATAGCGTCTCTAATTGATTTATATTTTTTGCTCCAAGATGTTTCAACCAACCTTTTTAGAAGGCGAATCCCCGCTTAAATTTTAATTATAAGCGCTATCTGCGTGTATGCCTGCCTGCCGGCATGATACGCAATCATCTGTAGTTTTTTAAACAAAAATCTCAACCGCCATAAGGAAGTTTATTGAGATTGCGCCGGCGGGAAAAGTCCCTCACGCAGCCGATCAAAACCCGGACGATCAAGTTGCGACCAAGCAAACAACCCGACAACCCCGATTCCCAATAATACGCCTAACACCACCACAACGCGCACCAAACTTTTTTGACGTTTCGGGGGTTGTGCTTGAACTGACACCGTTTGCTCACCGGCTGCCGGTTCATCATAAAGAAGCGCTTTAGAAGCCTCTGAAAGTTCAGACTCCACCGGCTTGTTTAAAGTCGGGATTTGCACCGTCTCAAAAAGTACCAACGGTTCAGGAGAGAACCGGCAGTGAGCCAGAACCACCGATGTATTATCATGACCATTCTTATCATTCGCCAGATCAATCAAAGCCTGGACTGCCGCCTCAAGAGGCATTTCACCCTTAAGCACAGCCGGCGCGTAATTCGCCCAAGCTAGCTCCACCCAGTCATTATCACTCAAGCCATCCGAACACAACAGCAGCAAGCCATCTTCTTCCACAATGAACCGCCGGATGTTCGGACGCAGAAACTCAGCATCCCGCGTTCCCAACGCTTGAGTCAGCGCACCGGCATCCGAGCGCTCTAGTGCCTCCCGATACAGACAACGTCCCAAGCGGACTTCCCGAACCGATACATCATCATCTACAGTCAACCGCTGACAATAATCGCCGGTGATCCAATAGGCGCGACTATCCCCCACATGAGCGATATAAAGCTCATGAGCATTTCCAAACTCCACCCCATCTGCCGTCCTGACTTTTTGCGGTAGCTGCAAAGCCATCACCAGTGTCGTTCCCATGCGCTGCCGTGATGAGCGACCCTGAGCATCATTCTGAGCAGCAATCGTATTATTGATCACCCGAATGCTTTCTTCCAGTTGCTGCATCACCACATCGGGAGACGTGATATCCGCTGCCTCAGCCGTATCTGCCAGCAAAGTCTGTACCAGGGGCTTCAGGGAGTGCACCGCCGACTGACTGGCCACTTCACCCCCCTCATGGCCCCCAACTCCATCACAAACTACGAAGAAATGAGGAATTAACTGGTTATTGGACGGAATATTTCGCGCTTTTACATCCGCCGTTGTGGGATAACAGGTGTCTTCATTGTGTTCACGGATCGGGCCGGTATCTGTAGCGCCGGCAACCCGCACACGTAAGGGTAACTGGGCTGCTTGTTCTAGTAATAGCTGATTAAGTTGCGCTGAGATATCTTCCAGCGTTGCATGACCGCGCCGCATCATCTCGCAAATTTCTTTCAGTTGGTCGGCAACTTGCGGCTGTGCCCCAGAAATCCAACTCAACCAATAGTATCCCAAATCTTTTAGGCGCATCTTAGAGAGCGCCTTCGTTTTGCCGGTGCCGGTGTCATCGAGATAAAGTTCTTGCAACCACACGCGCCAACCTTCAACCCGGATATTATCTGGAGCCAGCAAACTCGCTGTCACCCCCTGTTCTGATAGGGGCGTCCAAAGTTGCAGAATTTGCCACAGCCAGTAAACCTGGCGCACCGCCGATGCAGTGGGCCACGCTTCTACCACAGAAGGATACAAGTTTCCCACCGGATCAACCGGCACATTTTCCAATAGGAGAATCTGAGTTGTCTCTGATCCCTCCCCAACTTCGGCAAACCCGTACACCTCTGGAACATGGAGCCGGTGAGGATATAAATGTAAGTAAGGGAGAATTGCCTCAGGAAAATCTTGGGGAACATAGGGTTGCTGTGCCGGCTGAGTGTCCAGCCAGATTTGCGGTGCAACCACACAGTAGCGGTTGTGAATGACTTGGCCAGTGGCCACCTGACCTGCCTCTGGGCCAACTGCCCAAAGATAGCGATACACCAGAGGCGTTTGGCAACTCGCACAGACTTGACCCCCAAGAGAATTGTGGGGATTCGCGCAAGCGGGATTAATACAGTAAATGGCCGGCTCTGAACTGCTCATGCGTCCCAGAAGTTTCTACAGAAACACTTTTAAGTTAAGTTGATCAAGATAGCGAATCACTGAAAGCTAGCATAGACTGAAAAAGCTACCTCTAAATTTTCAATCACCTAGCTTAATTAAAAATTACCGGCATTGATTGGCGAGCGATAACCCTTGGCCATTGCAATCAAGCTGAACCCATCGAATTAGCCTTGATCAATCAGCTCAAGCACATTTATTTTGCTATTTTAGGCGAAAGAGCGAAATCTTGAATTCCTCTCTTCCTCTTCCCTTTTCCTCCTCTCCCACCTATCTAAATAGAAAAATTAAATGCGTCGCAGCTTACCCCCTCTGGAGAGTCCGGTCTGTCAATAGGTTTGAGTGTGATTTGGTTAATTCCGCAGGTGGCAGCAACAGCATCACCTCCATCGGTTTTATCTATGTTATTGACTTCAACAATACTTTGGTTACTGGCAGGGGCGGTTCTTTGCCTGATGGAGCTATTTTTCCCCACCGCCTTTGTGGAATTTACAATGGGACTGAGCGCCTTTGCCGTCGCGCTTGTCTCCCTGACTGGGTTGAATATGAGCTTGCAGATCGGGCTGTGGATGGTACTTTCGCTGGTTTTAGTGTTTCTGTCCAGACGGCTGCTGCCCAACCGCAAGGTGCCTACCATCGAGGATGCGAAGGAAGCGGAAACTCTGACAGAGATTTTACCCGGACAGGCCGGTCGAGTGATTTATGAAGGTAATTCTTGGCGTGCCCGGTGTGAAGATTACCAGATGGCCATTGCGCCGAACCAAAAAGTTCTGGTAGTCAGACGTGAAGGCAACACTCTGATTGTAGTCCCAGAACATCTCCTGCATTCCTAAATTACACTCATTCAAGTTGTATCTACTTTTATGGGAATTTTTGGGTCAGGAAACCCGCTCACTGTGATGCCACATAACCTCCTAAATTCCTAGGCTCAACCTGTTTCAAAATTCAAATGCAAGAGGTTCAAAATGGAACAGCTATTTCTTATGGTATTTTTGGCTCTCGGTGGTTCTGCACTTGCCGGCTCGGTCAAAATTATCAATCAAGGTAACGCAGCCTTGGTAGAAACGTTGGGTAAATATAACGGTAAAAAACTCGAACCCGGTCTTAATTTTGTTACCCCATTTTTAGATCGCGTCGTTTACCAGCAAACAATTCGGGAAAAAGTCTTAGACATTCCACCGCAGCAGTGTATTACCCGTGACAACGTTTCCATCACGGTTGATGCAGTCGTTTACTGGCGGATCATGGATTTGGAGAAAGCCTATTACAAAGTAGAAAATCTTCAGTCAGCAATGGTGAATTTGGTATTGACTCAAATTCGCGCAGAAATGGGGCAACTCGAACTCGATCAAACGTTTACCGCCCGTTCGCAAATCAATGAATTGTTGCTGCGGGATTTAGACATTGCCACTGATCCTTGGGGAGTGAAGGTGACGCGGGTAGAACTGCGCGATATTATCCCTTCCAAAACCGTGCAGGAATCGATGGAATTGCAAATGTCAGCAGATCGGCGCAAACGGGCAGCAATTCTGACGTCTGAAGGGGAACGGGAATCTGCCGTGAACAGCGCTAGAGGCAAGGCTGAGGCGCTAGAACTCGACGCACAAGCCCGCAAAAAGGCGGCGGTTCTGGATGCAGAAGCTCAGCAGCAGGCCATCATACTTAAAGCCCAAGCAGAACGCCAACAGCAAGTGCTGAAGGCGCAAGCCACATCTGAGGCGCTGCAAATTATTGCTAAAACCCTCAAGTCTGATCCCAGCGCCCGTGAAGCGCTGCAATTCTTACTCGCTCAGAATTATCTAGATATGGGCGTGAAAATTGGCAGCAGCGACAGCAGCAAGGTGATGTTTATGGACCCGCGCAGTATCCCAGCAACGTTTGAGGGGATTCGCTCAATTGTTGGAGAGCACGTAGAAACTAGGGAATAGGGGCATGGGGCATGGGGCATGGGGCATTGGGCATTGGGCAAGGCTTCGCCAACAAGAACGGTATGGGCATAGCGCATTGGGCATGGGGCATTAGGAATAGTTCATAACTAATACAGAATGCTCAGCCCTTCTCCCCCTAGTCCCATGCCCCTAAAATAGTGCCTTAAAATTCTGTGCCGGTGACTTGAACCGGCTGGCATTGGTCGCACAGCCCAAAAAATTCTAAGGTATGGTAAAAAACTTTGAAGTGGTGGGACTGTTGGAGCTGGGTTTCGAGCTGATGAACGGGGCATTCGTCAATCGGAATGGATGTGCCGCACTGCAAACAGGTGAGGTGGTGCTGATCTTGCTGCACGCAGCCGTAGAGGGATTCGCCGTTGGCTAAGGTTCGCACCTGAACAACCCCTTCTAGTTTTAAGGATTCTAAGGCACGATAAACGGTGGCTAGCCCCACGCCTTGGCTGCGGTTGCGTAGCTCTACATAAATATCTTGAGCTGAAACGGCTTGTTGTAAGTTCTTGAGCAGGTTCAGAATGCGTTCCTGACTGCGGGTGCGAGGGGCTTTCATGATAATGGGTGCTTTATCTGTTCTGGTCAAATTAGGGGCTTTTTCTAGGCTAACTCAGGGGGTTGACAAGTATGGCTGGGTTTGGTAAATTCGCCCCGGCCAACACCCACAAAAAAATTGATAAAACTGAACGGCTCTCGGTTTTAAAATAGAGAAATGGTGACATCGGCTTTGTCTATAAAATTTAGGGCTTTATTGTGACTCAAACCTATCACGCTCAAATCTATGTTACTCTTCGCCCTTCGGTCTTAGACCCGGCTGGTGTGGCTGTGCAGTCTGGCTTAAAGCATTTAGGATATGACAATGTGGGGCGAGTCCGCATTGGTAAGTATGTTGAGCTGACGCTCTCGTGTGCCGGCGAGGATGAGGCACGCCAGCAGTTGGAGCAAATTTGCGATCAGTTACTCGCCAATCCGGTGATTGAAAATTATCGGTTTGAGTTAACTGAGATCGCGGTGCCGGCGGAAACGAGTGTTTAAGTTTCTGGGTTTTAGCGTGTGGGGCATTTCTCGCTCACGCCTCTAGGAATAGGGAAAGTCAGGTAATCATTAGCCGGATTAGGTTATGAAATTTGGGGTTGTTGTTTTTCCGGGTTCAAATTGCGATCGCGATGTGGTTTGGGTGACTCAAGGGATTCTTGGCCAACCGACGCGCACGATCTGGCATGAAGAGACGGATCTTTCTGATATTGATGTGGTGGTGATTCCTGGCGGCTTCAGCTACGGGGATTATTTGCGGTGCGGGGCGATCGCTCGTTTTTCGCCGGTGATGCGGGAGGTAGTGAAGCACGCATCTGAAGGGAAGTTTGTCATGGGAATTTGCAATGGTTTCCAAGTGCTGACGGAGGCGGGACTTTTGCCAGGGGCGCTGACTCGGAATCAGGATTTGCATTTTATTTGTGATCGGGTGCCGGTTAAGGTTGAGCGCACCGGCACCCCTTGGACATCTGCTTATGCAGTGGGTGAGGTGATTGAGTTGCCTATCGCTCACGGTGAGGGCCGGTATTATGCTGATGCGGATACGCTGGCTCAGTTGGAGGATAATGGCCAAATCTTGTTCCGTTATTGCACGGCAGCCGGTGAGGTGAGCAAGGCCGGCAATAGCAATGGTTCTTTAAATAATATTGCGGGAATTTGCAATCAGAAGGGAAATGTGTTGGGAATGATGCCCCATCCAGAGCGGGCATCTGATCCAATGGTGGGAGGTACAGATGGGGTGGGGCTGTTTGAGGGTTTGTTAGCCTCGGCGGTGCGCTTGCGGGTGGCCTCTCGGCCCTAGCCTACTCATCGCCTTGTTGCGCTAAGGGGATTTTTATTGCTCTCGATTGATTTCAGCTTGGATGAAAGGCTAGGGTTCGCCTGAAAGACCTTGGGGGGTTCCCCCCAAACCCCCCATTGGGGAGGCAGTATCCTATGTGCTGTGCCATCCCCATAACTGCCGTTGACGGTTGCGTCCCCCAAACCCCCTCCAAAAGGGTTGATCTGTTGAGCGTCTTGACCCTGTAAGGCGATGGGGATTGGGTTATGAGGACTTGAAATCCCAGAGAGAAGGCTGTTAGGAAGGCTTATTCCCAATTCTCTTTTTGCTTTACCTATAATCAAGATTGACTGTAGTGCCACAGGGAATTCTGTGAGCTGGCTAATTTCAGTATTAGCTTACAAGATATTAAGCGCTCAATCTGCGCTAACTTGCCGGCGGGAGAAAAGGGTGGCAACATTTCCTGTCAACGTCTTTTGGTCGGCGGGATTGCAGTAATGTTGACATCCTTTGCTGGTTTTGCGGGTTTGTGGGTTTTAGGGAAAGTGTACAACAAGCAGCTGATTACCCTTGAAGAGAGGGGTTGCCTCAACTGTGTTGCAAACCTCTGCAAATATGAGAAATATCCTAAAAATAGAAAGATAGAAAACTTAATCGTTAAAATGAGTAGTGGGCTGTTGTGTTCGTGGCTGCCGGCTCGCGGTGCGAGTGTTTTAATGCTTTTAATAGTGACAAACCATTAAGCAATCGTTACTTTAACCAAAAATTGGGCATTCTGAAAATGTCTACAGCAGACGGTGATGAAAATAGACTCGGATATTAGCAGATGAGGCAAGCGCTTGCGGGACAGCACTTAAACCCAAATAAAAAGCCGGCGAATACAGCAGCCTCAATCGTTTACACGAACCGTCTCAGGTAGGTTTCCATAGATCCACACTCAGGAGAGAAATATATGCCGTCTACAAGTAGTAACTCGAAACCAACCATTATGGCTGTGGATGATAGTGTTGTGATGCACAACCTGGTCAAACGCGCGTTGGAAGAGGATTATCGGGTTTTAGTGGCAGATAATGCAGTGGATGCGCTGTCTTTGATTTACCACGAACCCATATCAGTTTTGTTGCTGGATGTTTCTATGCCGGGAATTGATGGTTTGGAACTTTGTCGCACGGTGCGGAATTTACCTCAATTTCAAAAGTTGCCAATCATTATGTTGACTGCACGAGATGGAATGTTTGACAAAGTACAAGGACGCCTTGCCGGCGCAACAGAGTATTTAACTAAGCCCTTTGAGGCAGAGCAGCTGTGTCAGGTGGTTAAAAAATTTACGGAAGCTTTGGTGCCGCCTGATGTGAAACCAACGTTCTAAAATTCGGTTTCACGTCTAATTTAAGCGACTTTGAATCGCTTCGAGTAGGCTCTAAGTGCGGAAACGCTATTGAGCGGGTTCTGTGTTCGCTTCGCCGGCACAGATTTTTCATAAATGCGGGTATTTATAAGTTTAATATAAAGATTTTTGGAGGAGGTTATATTTAATTGTAAAATAAGAAAAGAACTTTTAGATGTTCTTTCAAAATTAACCTGTCGATTTTGAACAAGTTGCGCGAGAGTGAAATATTAAAAATGAAAAAACATTGAAACTGAATTTCGTAAAATTGCGGAAATTAATTTTTCTAAGAACAGAAGTTATCTCAAAATAACTTTTTTCTGGTAGCAGAAAATTTGTAAGCAAAAGTTGATTAATAGGGAGCAAGCCATGTTAAAAGTTTTAGTCGTAGACGATGTTCCAAGTGAATTGGAGCTAATTTGCCGGATTTTACAAGAGGCGGGAATGAGTGTTATTCGTGCCGGTGATGGAGCGGAAGCGATTGCTAGCATCCGAAAAACCCCGCCGGATCTGGTTATTTTAGACGTTGTGATGCCTCGGATGAATGGATTTGAAGTGATCCGAGAGCTGCGAGAGAATCAAGAAACTAAAAACTTGCCGGTGGTATTTTGCACGCAAAAAAACACTGAGCTTGACCAAACTTGGGGGACAGATTTGGGAGCAGATGCCTATCTTGGTAAACCCTTTGAACCGCAACAATTGCTTAATATTGTGCGACGCTTGGCGTGAGAACAGCAAAAACTGCGGAAAGATGGGAAACCCAAAACCAAGCAATCAGAAAAAATTTAAAGCGGCAAATTTAAAAGCAGTATGAATGTATCTGTTTCTGCCGGCTCTAATTCAAACGGATCGGCAGGTTTCCACCACACGGCTACCACGCAGCAATTCCTACTTTTTGGGCAAGAAGGAAGTCTGTTTGCTGTTGAGCTAATCACCGTTCGAGAAGTGCTTTGCCTGAATGATCAATCGATTTCACCCATTCCTAATGCCCTCCCTTTTGTCTTAGGATTAACCAACTTGCGCGGTGAAATCTTGGCAGTGGGAGACTTTGGTCGCTTGATAGGAGCTGAACCTGTTGATACCCAACATTCTAATAGCCGAATCTTAGTCATAGAAGCACCAGAGCCTCAAGATGTGAGCTTAAGAGTGATGCGGATGGGATTAGCCGTTTCTCAGGTAGATGGGGTTTTGTCGCTGAATACAGAGGAAATTGTTTCTGCCGTAGAAGTGAGCGAAGAACTTGCTCCTCTACTAAAAGGTCTTTATGACTCTGAGGGACGGTTAGTGATGATTTTGGATGTTGAAGCGATCGCACAATCTGAACGCTGGTAAGCTGTAGGGTTTCATCATTAAAAGTCACTGAAAAATTAGCTAATAATCTTGAGAAAATTAAGAATGAGGTAGCTGCTAAATTTACGATTACATGGTTTAGCCTTAACTCAATAAATACGCTTTCTATTTTTCGCCGGCATTTCCAGCAAAATTGAGTGCGAATAAACAGAAAATGCTAAGCTTAAAATTAAAAAAAATTGAATTTATTTGTGAATTTATTAAAAATCTTAAATTCAGTCATGTGGGGTTGCAATAGCGATCAAGCTCAACCTTATTACTTTGCAGAAAAGCTGACTTTGAATCAAGAGATAGGATGGGGTATAAACCGGCATCCATAACTCTTCCCGTCCAGAGGGTAATCAAGGATGGGAGCTAACGGCTGCAATATTATTACAAAATTAAAAAATAGTTGGTAAAAAAGGTGGATAATTTATCGTTATTGTGTTAAAAAATCAGCCAGGGAAGTGTAAAGGGTGTGAAGTGCCGGCTAGGGCGGGATGACGGTGTGAGTCAGGGTGGATTCAGTGCAACAACCGCTTTACCTTGAAAAGTTAAAGGGGAAGCGTTAGATAACTTAGTGTTCTCTGAACTTAATATTTTGTAACTAAGTGATCAGTTAAAACATTTGGCAATTTAGATAATTTTACAAAATAATCAGTTTTTAAGATTTTATGCCGTTAAAGCGTTAAAAACTCCAGAGAAACATTCATTAAGGAGGCGAAAAAATGGAACAGATATATCCGCAAATTCAGGAAGCGCAGACCCCAAACCTTATTCCTTCACTCCAAACCTTTTCTCGAAAAGCCAGTGTAGCCGTTATTGTCATTGGCAGTATCGTCATTGTGGGTTGGATGTTAAACATCCCCACCCTCAAAACCGTATTGCCTGGGTTAGTCACGATGAAAGCCAACGCAGCAGCGTGCTTCATCCTGAGTGGCACAGCGTTGTGGCTATGGCACCGGCATCCCACCGACCAGTCTAAGCGCCTGTGGGCGCAAATCTTAGCCGGCACTGTTCTCGCCGTCGGTTTGCTGACCTTGCTCCAGTATGGCTTGGGGCGAAACTTCGGCATCGACGAACTTCTCTTTAAAGCTTCAACAGACACCTTTGGCACCTCTGCCCCAGGCCGAATGGCACCCAATACAGCCTTCAATTTTGTCATCTTGGGAGGGGCACTGCTGCTGTTGCTTGGACCCTATGCCTACTACCAGTCCATGCAAATTCTCAGCCTGATCGGCTTGTTGGTGGCATTGCTGGGGTTACTGGGTTACGTTTATCAAGTCAAAACCCTGTATGGCATTGGTTCCTATACCCAAATGGCCTTGCACGCTGCTTTAGGCTTTATCCTGCTGAGCTTAGGCATTTTGTTTGCTCGTCCAGATCGGGGATTAATGGTGATTGGCACCGCGAATAATGCCGGCGGTTTGATGGTGCGGCAACTGTCACCGGCAGTGATTGCAGTTCCACCGATTTTGGGTTGGTTGATTTTAAACGGCTATCGTGCCAAGTCTTACGACACCGAAGTCGCTATTTCCTTGCTGGCGAGCCTGAATATCGTCGTTTTTGCCGGCCTGATTTGGTGGAATGCCAAATCCCTAGGATTGCTGGATAATCAACGTCAGCAAGCAGAAGCGGATCTTCGTAAACTCAATGAGGAACTCGAAGCGCGTATCAGCGAACGCAGCAATGAATTAAGCCGTTCTACCGAAGAACGCGATCGCTTCTTTACCCTTTCCCTAGATTTGCTGTGCATCGCCGGCTTTGATGGTGCCTTCAAGCGTCTCAACCCCAGTTGGACAAGGACTTTAGGCTATACCACAGAGGAACTGATAGGCCGGCCTTTTGTGGAGTTTGTCCATCCCGACGACCAAGCGGCAACCCTTGCTGAATCTGAAAAATTATCGACAGGGACTGACACCCTATCTTTTCAAAATCGCTATCGCTGCAAAGATGGCTCCTATCGATGGTTGTCTTGGAATGCGTTTGCTTCTGTCGAACATCAATTGATCTACGCCATCGCCCGCGATATTACCGACAGCAAACAGGCAGAAGACGCCCTGCGCCAAAAAGAAGAGCGCTATCGCTCTTTAGTCGCCGCGACTTCTCAAATCGTTTGGTCTACCAATGCCGAAGGTGAATTTATCACAGAACAGACTGAGTGGACTGCTTTCACCGGCCAAACTTATAGCGAACACAAAGGATGGGGGTGGCTGGGCGCTATTCACCCCGAAGACCGTGCCCACACCTCACAAGGGTGGTCTGTTGCCTTGACTAAACGCAGCGTTTATGAAGTAGAGCATCGGTTGCGCCGGCACGACGGTATATACAGATATATGAGCGTTCGGGCTGTGCCAATCCTAGAGCATGACGGCAGAGTTCGAGAGTGGGTTGGTGTCCACGATGACATCACCGAACGCAAACAAGCAGAAACCGAATTGCAGCAAGCAGCCGCTGAATTAGCGCGTTCCGAGGCGGATCTGCGCCAGCAAACCCAAATTTTGCAGTCTGTCCTCAACAGCATGGGGGATGCGGTAATGGTGGCCGATCAAAATGGCAAGTTTTTGCTATTCAACCCTGCAGCAGAAAAAATAATGGGGGTTAGCTTAGGTGAGAAGACGATAACCCCAAACAAATGGTCAGAGCAATACGGCTTGTATTTACCTGATGGAGTAACGCGCTACCCAGATGCCGATTTACCCCTAGCTAGAGCAATCCGGGGAGAAGTCGTTGACAATTGCGAATTATTAATCCGTCATGCCGGTGCACCAGAAGGCATTTGGGCGAGAGTTAATGGCAGCCCCCTAAAAGATGAAACGGGTGTGGCGAAAGGTGGCGTTGTTGTTTTCTATGATATAACGTCGGCCAAGGAAGCCCAAGAACGCCTGCAACAGTTGGCTGGCGAGCAGGAACGATTGTTGCAAGAGCTGAAAAACCGCCAAAATGCCCTGGATGAGGCAGCCATTGTCAGCGAAACCGATGCAAAAGGAACAATCACATTTGCCAATGACAAATTTTGTGAAATTTCAGGTTATTCACAGGAAGAACTGATCGGGCAAAACCATCGGATTCTCAATGCTGGCTATCACTCCAGCGCGTTTTTTAAAGAGATGTGGACAACGATCTCTCGTGGGAGAGTTTGGAAAGCAGAAATCAAAAATAAGCGCAAAGATGGCTCATTGTATTGGGTAGACACAACCATCGCGCCGATCTTTGATCCCTTCGGCAAGATCGTTAGATATATTAGCATTCGTTTCGATATTACCGAGCGTCAATTTGCTGAGGAACAACTGGAAAAACTCGCTGCCGAACGCAAAGCTGAAGCAGATTCGCTTACACAGCAAGCGCTGAAACTGTTAAATGAAGTGAAAGGGGCCGCTAAAGGAGATTTAACAGTCAGAGCTGAAGTGAATAATGATAGCTTGGGAGCGATTGCGGATTCTTTTAATTTTCTGATCAGTTCTTTGAGAAAAGTTGTTATCGGTATTCAGGATGTGGCAAATCAAGTTCGTTCTGCCACGAGTGAATCGATTACCAACACAGATGAATTAGCCACACAAGCTCGGATGCAAGCGCAGCAAATTGAGGGAGCACTCAAACAAATTGAGCGAATGGTTAATTCGATTAAAGATGTTTGTGATGTTTCCAACCGCACCGAACAAGTTGCCCAGCAGGCATCCGAAACAGCCGGTGCCGGCGGCGTTGCGGTTGATCGGGCAGTTGAAGGAATTAATACGCTCCGCCAAACGATTGCCCAAACCTCTAAAATGATGAAACGCTTGGGTGAGTCTTCACAACAAATTGGGAAAATTGTTACCTCTATTTCTCAAATTGCTGCACAAACAAACCTACTGGCTTTGAATGCAACGATTGAAGCGGCACGTGCCGGCGAACAGGGGCAAGGTTTCGCGGTTGTTGCGGAAGAAGTGCGAAAATTAGCGGAACGTTCTGGCAGTGCGACTGAGGAAATTTCCGAGATTGTCGAGCAAATTCGCAGCGAAATTGGACGGGTGATGCAGGCAATGGAAGCCGGCACTCAAGAAGTCGTTGCCGGCACGCAATTAGCAACAGAAGCCAAAACTTATTTAATTGCTATCATTGAAGTCAGCCGGCAAATTAATGCCCTTGTCCAAAACATTACCCGTGCTGCTACTAAGCAGGTAACTTTTGCCGAAGAAATTGCCAGCAGTATGCAACAAGTTAACACAATTTCCTCCACCACTGCGGAAAAATCTTTGGAAGTTCGCACTTCCCTTGATGGGTTAGCTGTTACAGTCACTAAACTCCAAAGTTCTGTGGCGAATTTTCGTAGTTAGCGATTAAACTGATTGCAAAATCGCTAATAATTTTGCAATCAGTTCGCCCTCGCAATTCTCAGACGAAAGACAAATGAGCAATAAAATCTCATGAACTCTGAAGATTTTCATCAGCTAATTGGTGCATTTTTTGGCGAAACTCAGGAATTTCTCCAATTGCTAGAGACAAATTTATTAGCGATGGAAAGCAGCAGCGCCAGTGACGTTCGCTTGCAATTGGTCAAGGAAATGTTTCGCGCCGCTCATTCCATTAAGGGATCGGCTTTAATGTTTGGCTTTGAAGAACTTGCCAAAGCGGCTCATGTACTGGAAGATTGCTTCGCCATTGTGCGTGATGGAACAAATATATCGAACCTCAACCAAGCAACGATTACAGCTTTACTGGAAGGAGTGGATCACCTTAAAAAAATCACCAGTAAATCTTCGTCAGGAGACGGCAATATAGAAGAAGATTTTAAAGCAATTGCTCAGATTAAAGAACAGTTAGAAACTGAATTTGGCAAAAAAACTACCCCTGCTGTATCGGCTGCTAAAAATCCTGCCGGTGCCGGCCTGCTTAAAGCCATCTTTGAAAATGAAGTTCCGCCGATTATCAATCGCTTAGAATCAGAAATTTCCCAAGCGCAAACAGAGACTTTAGACAAAACTTTAGTTGTTATTAATGAAATTTATTATCAGCTTTCCGGGCTATCGGGAATGCTGCAATTGCCCGAATTTGGAGAAATTACTGACCGCTTGCGCCCTTTAATTGATGCTCCTAATCTCAGTTTAGAACAGTTGAAGTCTTCAGGATGGGCGGTTGCACAAAATTTGCAAACGGCCCGTGAGCAAATATGTGCTGGGCAGGCGATTAATGTGCCGGCAGCCGTTGCAGAAGTACAGGTGGAGGCAGATTTAGTTTCCACCCAGATCCCAGAAGCTGAGGTGCTAAAAACTGAAGAAAAAATCATTCCAGCAGAAGAAACCGTTGTCATTCCGCAACCCCAACCCCCAGCACCGAATCCTATCTCGTCAACCACAGTACAGCGACCAACGATTCGGATTGATTTGGAACGCCTGACTGAGCTGGTAAATTTGGTCGGCGAATTGGTGATTAATCGAACAAATTTAGAACTTCAAGAATCACAATTACGCTCAGAAGTCAAGCGAATTCGCCGGAAGATTTTAGATTTAAATCACTACGGCGGTCAACTGCGGGAAGAGTATGATCGGATGAGTATAGGAGATGGAGAGTGGAGAGTTAAAAATGAAGAAATAGGTTTAAAAAAATCTGCCTTATCAATTCTTAATTCGGTATTCGATAGTTTGGAGATGGATGAATATACAGAATTCCACTCCACAGCTCAAGAAGTGATAGAAACCACTCAAGCAATCTCCCAATCAGCGAGTAAAATTGATGAGTTAGCCAGCAAATTTGAGCGCAGTACCGATCATTTACGTCGCATTACAGACCAACTGCGGTCACGAGTGATGCAACTGCGGGTGGTGGCGTTTAGTCGGGCGGTGGATCATGTGCCTAGAGCATTGCGAGATTTGTGCCAAGCCTACAATAAAGAAGTGAATTTGCTGCTGTTGGGACGCGATACAAAAATTGATGAAAGCTTGCTTGATGCTTTGCGTGATCCTTTAGTGCATTTGGTTCGTAACGCCTTTGATCACGGAATTGAACCGCCGGAGGTTCGCAAGTCCGTCGGGAAACCGGCAAGTGGCCAAATTGAAATTGAAGCGCGTCATCAAGGCGGTCAAACCATTATTACGGTCACGGATGATGGTAAAGGCATTGATCCAGAAGCCATTCGCCGGCAAATTGTGGCAAAAGAGTTTATGACGGTGGAACAAGCGCAAGAGCTTTCCACGGCTGAACTCTATGAATTTCTCTTTTGGCCTGGGTTTAGCACAGTGGATAAAGTGCAGGATCTTTCCGGTCGAGGTGTGGGTTTGGATGTGGTTCGCACCAATCTGCGGCAGGTGCGGGGAACGGTGAAAGTAGACTCACGTCCGGGGAAAGGCACCAGTTTTATTTTGAAGCTACCGCTAATGCTTTCCATCACGGAGGCGTTGCTGGTGAAAACGGATCGCAATACCGTTGCGGTGCCTTTGGATGCGGTGGAAGAGATTTTGCACCTTCAAGCTCATCAAGTCCACAGGGCCGGCACCCAACCGATGGTGCGCTGGCGGGATGAATTTGTTCGCTTGGTGCGTTTACAGGAGTTGATTCACTACAGCATTCTTCATCCTGATGGCCCTTCTCCCGATCCCATCGCTCAAGATTACATCCCTGTATTGGTTTTAGCGTCTAGTGAAGGGATTTTGGCAACGGCTGTTGAGCGCATTGTGGGTCAGCAGGAAATTGTCGTAAAACCCTTGCCGGCCCCCTTGTCTAAGCCTCATGGGGTGGTTGGCTGTACGATTTTGGGGGATGGTCGGGTGGTCACGATTCTGGATGTGGATGATTTAGTCAGTCAATTTCAGACGAGAAATGCCACAGCCGTTGCGGTTCCCGATAAGCGACCAACAGCCGGCCATGCTAGACAGGCGGCGACGGTGCCGGTGTTGCCTCCTTCTAAGTCACAGCCGCAAATTTTAGTGGTGGATGATTCTTACGCGATCCGCCAACTCCTAGGACTTGCGTTAACACGCGCACGCTATCGGGTGGTTCAGGCGAAAGATGGTCAAGATGCTTTAGAAAAATTGCAGACAAATGTGGATTTCTCTTTAGTGATTGCTGATATTGAAATGCCACGAATGGATGGATTTGAATTGTTACGTGAGATTAAGTCTGATCCCAAGTTTGCTGCTATCCCTGTGGCGATGCTCACTTCCCGCAGTGGGGCGAAACATCGGCAAACGGCTTTGGAATTAGGGGCTTCTCATTATTTTACGAAGCCTTATAGTGAGCCACATTTATTAGAAGTGATTGCTCAATTGATTGCCGGTTATGTTAAGTCCTGAGTCCTGAGTTCTGAGTGAAAGAGTTAAAGAGTGAAGGAGTGAAGGAGTGAGTTAAAAAGGTTTTTTTTTTACCGCAGATGCACGCAGATAAACGCAGATGATAGCGCAGCGTGCCGTTAGGCATAGAGGATGGTTTAATGTGTTTATGTAAGACGGTTTTTACAAGCGAAGTTTTCATAGTTATTCCACTTACTTATCAATAACAATGAATAGTCCTAAGTACAGCCGCCGATTTCGCACTAGGCACGATGAACGCTCTCGAATAGCAGTTCAGAAACTTGTTACCTTTCAATTGGGAAGCGAATACTATGCGATTCCGATTGAGCGGGTTCAGCGTGTTCTTAAGGAATTTACTGCTCACGGGACACTTCAAACCGGCTGCCGGTTGGTACGAGACCACGATGAAACGATTACAATTATTGATTTATCAACGCTATTTATTAGCAGTCATGATGAGCGAGAACGTCACTATCTCATCGTCTGCACTGTTTATCAGGGCGAACGGCTTGGGATTCCTATTCCGGAAATGCCGGCTATTTTGGAAGTACCGAAAGACCAATTTAGTGAAATTCCGGAATTATACCGGCAAGGCAACCTCGCACCAGCTATCCAAAACCTAATTAACACACCGGAAGGTAAAGTATTCTTTTACATTAACCTTGATCTGTTAATTCAAGAAGTCCTCCCTAATCTACACAATGAGCGCGAGAAACTAAACCTTTAGTAAGCATCTTAAAATCTCCCATTTATTACTATCAAGCTGTTAACTGTATGTCTGAATTTCAGCCTCTATCCAATCAAGCCGGCACGACCTTCAAACCGGCCAAACCGTTTGAAATGTTCAAACCCATTGCTGTAAACTCCAGCCGCCACAGCAGCCGCTACATCTGCATTTGCTGCTAAATAAGCCGCTTCATTAAACTGCAAAAACTGCGAGTCGCGCCCAGCTTGTAAACCCACCTTCAGGAATTGTTCAAACCCACTGCGGTATTCTCCAGCAGCGACAGCCTCCGCTACGTCTGGGTTTTCAGCCAAATAGCGCCGGCTATCGAATAAAGCGCTGGGATTGCGCCCTTCAAACAAACCATGCTCAACAAAGTGTTCAAACCCACTGCGATAAATGCCGGCAGCTACAGCCTCAGCCACATCAGCATTTTCTGCTAAATAGAATTTTTCATCAAATAAATTGCTAGGATTTCGCCCTTCAGCTTGTCCATAGCGTTCGTAATGTTCAAACCCACTACGGTACACACCTTTATCAACTGCTTCTTGAACATCTGGATTATTGGCAAGATAGAAGCGTTCATCAAATAATAAGAATCGGGAATCGCGGCCTTCAAATAAACCAAATTGCAAGAAGTGTTCTAACCCGCTGACATAGCTTCCCTGCGCGACTGCATAGGCGACATCAGGGTTTTCAGCAAGATAAGTTTCTTCGTTAAAGAATAAGGAAATTAAGCCTCGCCCTTGCGGCGGCGCAAATTTGAGAAAGTGTTCTAACCCTGTGTTAAAATCGCCGTTTGCAATGGCTTCTCTGACATCTGGGTTCTCAGCTAAGTAAACATTTTCATCGAAGAATAAAGCCACTGCTCCTC
Source organism: Microcoleus sp. FACHB-68 (assembly GCF_014695715.1). Taxonomy (NCBI): domain Bacteria; kingdom Bacillati; phylum Cyanobacteriota; class Cyanophyceae; order Oscillatoriales; family Microcoleaceae; genus Microcoleus; species Microcoleus sp. FACHB-68. Next base: position 1,582,719 of record NZ_JACJOT010000008.1, on the reverse strand, counting down.
GACCGGCAGTTGATAAATACTCGGTCATGCTTTCAAAAGCAAACATTTGCTTACTCAGCAATATTTGAGGCGAACTTCCCTCAAATAAGCCGATTTTTAGGAAATGCTCAAATCCAGAATGATAAGTGCCGGCAGCCACAGCAGCAGCCACTTCAGGATTTTGGGTGAGATAGGCTTGGTTATCGAATAAAGCGCTAGGATTTAAGCCGGCAAATAAACCAACTTGGATGAAATGCTCAAACGCAGAACGATAAGTGCCGGCAGCGACAGCAGCAGCCACTTCAGGATTTTGGGCAAGATAATAGCTTTCGTTAAACAGAATACTGGGGTTTCTTCCCTCAAATTGACCGTGCTTGATGAAATGTTCGTAGCCACTATCATAGACACCGCTTTCAATGGCTTCGGCAACATCAAGGTTCATCGTTCGATAATAGGCTTCATCAAACAGCAGCAATTTTAGATCGCGTTCTTCAAACAATCCGTGCTGAATAAAGTGTTCAAAACCGCTCTGATAAACACCGGCAGCGATGGCTTCGGCAACGTCAGCATTGGCGGATACATATTGCTGATTATCGAAGAGTTCGCTGGGATTGCGACCTTCAAATAATCCAAAATCTAAGAAATGTTCAAAGCCGGTGTGATAAACGCCTTTTGCAACCGCTTCGGCAACGTCAGGGTTATTAGCAAGATAGTAGTTTTCATCAAAGAATAAGTTGATAAAATCTCGCTGACGAGTTGCGAAATACTGGAAGAAATTTTCAAAGTAATACGCACCAGAACCGGCATTTGGCGTTGTCCCCGGCTGGTTATTCGGCAGTGGAGACTCGGAAGGAATTGGTATGGGAGTGGGAATGGGTGCCGGTTCCGGAGAAGGCGTGGGGATGGGTGTTGGTTCCGGTGTCGGAATCGGTGTGGGAATTGGTGTTGGCGTCGGTTCCGGTGTCGGAATTGGTGTGGGAATTGGCGTCGGTTCCGGTGTCGGAATTGGTGTGGGAGTTGGTTCCGGTGTCGGAATTGGTGTAGGAGTTGGTTCCGGTGTCGGAATTGGTGTGGGAGTTGGTTCCGGTGTGGGTGTGGGAATTGGCGTCGGTTCCGGTGTCGGAATCGGTGTGGGAATTGGCGTCGGTTCCGGTGTCGGTTCCGGTGTCGGAATTGGTGTGGGAGTTGGTTCCGGTGTGGGTGTGGGAATTGGATTGATAGTAAGGGTGACAATGCCGGTGTCTATGCCGCCTTTGCCGTCGCTGATGTTGTAGGTAAAGCTATCGCTGCCGGCAAAGTTGGAATTGGGGGTGTAGGAGAAGGTGCCGTCGCCATTGCTTAGCAAGATGCCGTTGCTGGGTTGAGTAAAACTTGCAATTGTTAGCGGATCTCCGTCGGCATCGGTATCATTTGCTAGTACGTTAATTGTCGTTGCCGGCGCATTTTCATTCAGCGTTAAGCTATCGTTGTTGGCTGCCGGCGCAACATTCACAGGATTTATTGTGATGTTAAATGTATTGCTGAGTGATCCGCCGGCACCATCAGAAACGGTGAAGTTAAAACTGTCGCTTGTCGTTTCACTTCCGTTGTGGGTGTAGGAAAGCAAGCTATTATTAATATCTGTTTGGGTAAAAATATCGCCAATTTTTAGCGCCACGCCATTTAAGTTTAACGCACCATTTATCGGCAAATTTGTCAGCGTGTAAGTGAGCTGGTTATTTTCTGCATCAGTTACGTTTAACTGGCTATTGGTAAGGGTAAAACTTCCCGCTTCGAGCAGTGTAATGCCGGCATTGCTTGCTAAAACGGGTGCGTCATTTACCGGGTTGACAGTAATATTAAACGTTGTGCTGTTAATACTGCCGCCGGCACCATCAGAAACGGTGAAAGTGAAACTATCGGGAGTCGTTTCTCCGCCGTTGTGTGTGTAAGTAATGCGGTTGTTATCAATATCGTCTTGGGTGAAACTGGTTGTGACGACTCCATTTAATAACAGAGTGCCGTTAGTTGGGGAAGCCGTGACTGTGTAAATTAACTGTGTCGGCAGGTTATCTGCATCGGTTGTTTGTAATAGTCCAGAAGTGAGAATGACATCGGCACCTTCATTTAAAGTTAAGCCGGCATTTCTCGCCAACACCGGCACTGCATTTGCCTCGTTAACGGTAATGGAGACAGTCACAGCATTAGAATTCAACAAACCGTCGTTTACTTGATAGGTGAAGCTGTCGTTTCCGATAAAATCGGCATTCGGTGTGTAGGTAAAGGAACCGTTAGAATCTAAGCTCAGTGTGCCATTATTTGTTTCCGTTATTAGTACCGCTGTTAAGGGGTTATTTTCAACATCGCTATCGTTGGCTAAAATTCCGGTGCCGGCGGCTATGGTGAGGGGGAGATTTTTGTTAGTGCTATAGCTGTCATTCACAGCAACCGGCGCGTCATTAACCGGGTTTACCGTAAGGGTAATCGTGGCAATATTTGAATTGGCAGTACCATCACTTGCTTGATAAGTAAAGCTATCTGTGCCGGCAAAGTTTGCGTTGGGAGTGTAGGTGAAAGTGCCGTTTGCATTGAAAACAACTGTGCCGTTATTTGGGTTGGTTACTAATGGTGCTGTTAGGGAGTTATTTTCTGCATCCGTATCGTTGGTTAAAACACTGTTTGCCAAAGTAACGGTGAGGGGAGTATCTTCGGTTGCAATATAACTGTCGTTATTAGCTGCCGGCGTATCATTTACAGGCGTGATATTAATTGCAAAAGTTGCAGCATTCAACGTATTTGCACCATCGCTTACTGTAAAAGTAAAACTGTCAGTTGTGGTTTCGCTGCCGTTGTGTAAGTAGGTGACACGGTTGTTATTGATATCGTCTTGCGTGAAGCTGGTTGTGGCGACTCCATTTAAGAATAAAGTGCCGTTAGTTGGTGAATTGGTAACGCTGTAAATCAGTTGTGCCGGCGCAGTATCAACATCTGTTACTTGTAATACTCCTGATGAAACATTTGCACTTGTTCCTTCATTTAAAGTTAAGCCGGCATTGGTTGATAAAACCGGCACATCGTTTACCGCATTGATGGTGAAGTTAAACGTAGAAGCGCTTAGGGTATTTGTGCCATCAGAAACCGTAAAAGTAAAGCTGTCAGATGCGGTTTCATTTGCAGAGTGCAGATAAGTGATGCGGTTGTTGTTGATATCGTCTTGGGTGAAGCTGGTTGTGGCGACGTTGTTTAAGAATAAAGTGCCGTTAGTTGGTGAATTGGTAACGCTGTAAATCAGTTGTGCCGGCGCAGTATCACTATCCGTTACTTGTAATGTGCCGGTGTTAATAATTCCACTCGTACCTTCATTTAAAGTTAAGCCGGCATTTGTGGCTAAAACCGGCACATCGTTTACTGCATTGATAACGAAGTTAAACGTAGAAGCGCCTACGGTATTTGTGCCATCAGAAACCGTGAAGATAAAGCTGTCTGTACTCGTTTCGCTTCCCGAATGCAAATAAGTGACACGGTTGTTATTGATATCGTCTTGCGTGAAGCTGGTTGTGGCGACGTTGTTTAAGAATAAAGTACCGTTAATTGGTGAATTGGTAACACTGTAAATCAGTTGTGCCGGCGCAGTATCAACATCTGTTACTTGTAATACTCCTGATGAGACATTTGCGCTTCCACCTTCAGTTAAAGTTAAGCCGGCATTGGTTGATAAAACCGGCGCATCGTTAACTGCATTGATGGTTAAATTAAACGTGGAAGCGCCTACGGTATTTGTGCCATCAGAAACCGTAAAAGTAAAGCTGTCAGATGCGGTTTCATTTCCAGAGTGCAGATAAGTGATGCGGTTGTTATCGATATCGTCTTGGGTGAAGCTGGTTGTAGCGACTCCATTTAAGAATAAACTGCCGTTGGTTGGTGAATTGGTAACCGTGTAAATCAGTTGTGCCGGCGCAGTATCACTATCCGTTACTTGTAATGTGCCGGTGTTAATAACTCCACTCGTACCTTCATTTAAAGTTAAGCCGGCATTTGTGGCTAAAACCGGCGCATCGTTTACTGCATTGATAACGAAGTTAAACGTAGAAGCGCCTAGGGTATTTGTACCATCAGAAACCGTGAAGATAAAGCTGTCTGTACTCGTTTCGCTTCCCGAATGCAAATAAGTAATGCGGTTATTATTGATATCGTCTTGCGTGAAGCTGGTTGTGGCGACGTTGTTTAAGAATAAAGTGCCGTTAGTTGGTGAATTGGTAACGCTGTAAATCAGTTGTGCCGGCGCAGTATCAACATCTGTTACTTGTAATACTCCTGATGAGAGAGTTGTGCTACTACCTTCAGTTAAAGTTAAGCCGGCATTGGTTGATAAAACCGGCGCATCGTTAACTGCATTGATGGTTAAATTAAACGTGGAAGCGCCTACGGTATTTGTGCCATCAGAAACCGTAAAAGTAAAGCTGTCAGATGCGGTTTCATTTCCAGAGTGCAGATAAGTGATGCGGTTGTTACTGATATCGTCTTGGGTGAAGCTGGTTGTGGCGACGTTGTTTAAGAATAAAGTGCCGTTAGTTGGTGAATTGCTAACCGTGTAAATCAGTTGTGCCGGCGCAGTATCACTATCCGTTACTTGTAATGTGCCGGTGTTAATAATTCCACTCGTACCTTCAGTTAAAGTTAAGCCGGCATTTGTGGCTAAAACCGGCGCATCGTTTACTGCATCAACGGTTAAATTAAAGCTTGTGCTGTTAATTGCGATGCCGTCGTTAACATTAATTGTAATTGTGGCGTTGCCATTTTGATTCGCGGCGGGAGTCATGGTGACAGTGCGGTTATTTCCCGATCCGCCAAACGCGATATTTGCATCGGGAATTAAAGTTGTATTAGATGAAATTGCAGTCAAAATTAAAGCATCTGCTGCGGTTTCAATATCCCCAATTGTGAAAGTAATGGGAGTGGTTGTAGTGTCTTCATTTGTGGTTTGAGGTGCGATGGCGCTGATCGTTGGCGCGTCGTTTACTGCCGTCAGATTAATGGCTTTATTTACCGGCAGTCCAATTCCTGTATCTCCATCCGTCATTTGGAATTGTAAGGTGCGGGAAGCAGTTGAGGGGTTTTCTGAACTGTTTTGATAGGTGATATTTTGCAGCAATGCCGAAACTGAGGTGATATTAGCATTGCTGTTGAAATTAATGACTAAAGGTGTCGTGCCATTTGTCCCGCCGCTAAAGGTAGCAATTGCGACTCCTCCATAACTTACCACATTACCGACAATGCTTATTTGACCGGCACCTGTTCCTTGGTTACGAATGGATAAACTATCCTCGGCTAAACCTGTCGCGCTGGCAAATTGTACGGTTAAAACACCGCCATTAAAATCAGGTGAATCTGGATCGGTTACAGTCGCGCCGGCATCCACTAATACTGAACCACTATTTTCAGTATAATTGAGCGGGCCGGTTGAAAAGTTAATCGTTGGTGGGGTTGATTCATTATCGGTAATGTTGGCATTAACCGAAGCGATAGTAATGCCGTTGTATCGCGAATCGGAACTGCTAGCAACGTGATTAATAGTACCGATATGGTTGCCTTCAAGAGTCGTATCATCAACGGCAGAAACCGTAACAGTTTGCGCTATATTCCAGTTATTGATATCAAACGTTAAAAATGGGTTGCTAACACTTGTTTGCCCAAAAGCTGTCCCTAAATTAATCGTCACCGGCGCTGTAACTGGAGTTTTTAAGACAACTGTATAAGTATCCGTGACTCCGCCTTCCGCAATATTTGTATTTCCCCCAGATTCGGTAATCACAACTTCCGGAATTGCATATACCGAATTTTGCGCTCTTGGGGTGCCATGAATCGCATTATTACCGGCATCTAACCCATTTTGAATTAAGCCGGTATTTGTTAACCAATTGCCATCAATATCAGCAGAAGTCGGATCGATCCTCTCCATTGTAAACCGAACAGTTGCTGCTGTGTTAGAACCTGCCGGCCATGCACCTCCATTTCCATTAGCGGTGTCAATCGTATTGCCGGCACTTTCTCTTAAAACTAAAGAGATTCCGCCGGTATTATTAATTCCACCTGTAAAAATAGCATCCGCTGCAATATTGCTAACAGTTGTATTTGCTGTGCGCTCTAAAAGGAAATATCCACCCGCTGCAATAACTCCATTTTGAATAGTATAATTAAGTGTTCCTCCCCCCGAACTTTGTAATGTCCAGCCGGTGAGGTCAATTGCATTATTTGTTGGGTTATAAAGTTCGATCCATTCATCCGTCGCCGCAGCCTGCGTTCCCATCCAAGCAACTTCGTTAATAACCACCGCAAGTGGCGGCACATCTACTGTATGAACCGTGCCAGAAACCGTGCCGGTGGTTGCTAAAGGTAATAAACTTGTGTTGCCGGCAGCCGTAATATTTGCCGTTGTTAAATTAAAGGTTAAGCGATCACCGGCGAGTAAATTATTAACTCCGGTACTCAATAAATAATTACTCGTTCCAACCGGCGCTGTAATATTGCTAAATGTCAAACCATCCGCAATATTTACCGGACTTTCAACCGTTCCCACTACCACATCACCGGCATCATCGACACCGTTATTATTGGCATCTTGAACTAGCCGCAAGCCGGTAAAATCTGTATTCGCAATGCCAGTTTGTGAGGCAGTGAATGTGAGATTGCTTATGTTAATAGGTTCATTCGTAGCAGTGAGACGGAAGCGGTGCAAAACAGTCCCCGCCGGCACAAGTGAAGTTGGTGCAGCAAATTGATCGCTAACTTGAGCGGAAATATGTTCTGCTAAAGCCAACTGTCCAATATTATTAGACGTGCCAAGTGTTGCCGCTTGCTTGCGAAAGTCAATAGCATCATTGCCATTCGGTACACGAGCAACTGCTTCATTCGTAACCCCCGTTGCAACGCCACTAGGCGCACCGGCACCACCCACAATTACTTGATCAATAATCGTGCCGGTGTGATCTTTAATCACCAGCGTAATATTATCGTTCATCGCGCCGGTGCCAATTACATCTCCCAATACGAGATAATCTCCCGCAGCAGTATTCGTGAAGCTACCACCACCGGCACTGATGTAATTAGAAAACTGAAATGCACCGTTATTACTCAAACTGCCGAAAACATTGGTGCCGTCAAGAAGTTCAATTGTCCAGTTTGTTAAGTCTAAACCGGCTTGCCTGATGTAAAGTTCCACCCATTCATCGGTGCCGGCAGTAATCGCACCAGCACCCACAACACCATTAAAATTATTGCTACTCCAGTCTCGCTGAGGATCGGTAACCGCTTCATTGATCAGTACCGAACCGGCAGCGTAGGGAACAGCAGTCACATTAACCGCAATAGAATTCGATGCCGTTAAAGCGCCTCCCGTGCCGGTGTTCCCCAAGTCACTGACACTAAGGTTAATGTTATCAATTCCGAAATAATTTGCATTGCCTTGATATGTGAGATTGGCAAGTGCGCTATTAATATTCGTGAGAGATCCCGTAAAAGTCATGCTGCCATCAGCCGTACCATCACCTGTTGAAAAAGTGAGGCTAGTAAGCGTACCAAATGTGAGAGTTCCATTGGTGGCAGAAAGCGTAACTTGTAAATTGCCCGTGCCGGCATCAATATCGCTTAGACTAATGCCGGCAATTGCTGAATTTGTGTTTTGGTTAATCGTTTGAGCGCCAGGAACCGTGAGAACCGGCGCATCATTCACGGCATTTACGGTAATGCTGGCGGTTTCCGTTGCGGTGCTAAAAGAAGCTAATCCGCCAGTTCCCAGAGTCGTAATATTTGCCGTAGTGCCGTTGGTGCCGGTTGTGCCATCCCAAGCGCGGAATGTGATATTACCCGCAACGCCGTTGTAATTGGCATTCGGGCTAAACCGAATTCGGGTATTCGCATCTGCCGTCAAAAGCATCGCTGCGCTTTCAGAGGGAGTGCCTAAACTTGTCCAAGTGGTGCCGTCAGTAGAATACTGCCAAATTCCGTTGGTGGTGTCTAACCCTGTCACAGCAATGCCTTCTGGATCGGCAGAGTCTAAGTCAGTGATGCTGCTGCCAATCAGGGTAGAAACCAGTGTGCCGGTGTTGATGATCGGATCTTCGTTAATAGTTGTGAGAGTCGGGTTGCCGGTGTTATCCAGCACAGGGGCGCTATTCACGGAAAATGCTGCAACCTGTGTGGCAAGCTGAAGAAAACCGGCCCCATAGTTGTTATCGCTGATTAAAATAAGCGAGCGCTTCCCACTCGGCAAGGTCGGGCCAAGTGTCATCCCTTCAAAATTATTAATCGGAAAACCCGCTGTTGTCTGAAAATCGGCAACCAACGTTTTCTGAGCCGCTGTAGGACTGCCGGTGAGGGCGTTTAAGCCTGAAATATCTGTCGCACCCGTTAAGGATACTTGGTATAAGCGCAAGCTGCCCGTTTGGGCTGCTGGGTTCATTGAGCGTTCCAGCACGAGCAGGGTTGTGTTATCAAGCGCTAATATCTCGGAAATTCCATTACCGGCATCCGTGTTGTAGAGATATTCTGCGCCGGCTGTGCTAGTGCCCAAATTGTAGGTCAAAATCCGGGAAGGAGTGCCGGTGGAAGCGGTGGGAACTGCACCGTCTTGTTTTAAGGCGTTTTCCGTTGCTGTAAACAAAAATTGCCCAGTGGGACTGATACTGAGGCTTTCAAAGGCGGCGTTGCTGACAATGCCACTGGTGCCGGCGGTTGCAGTAAACTTGCTAGGAACCGGCAAAGCTGAGGTTTGAACGCCGGTTGCAATATTAAATTGATTGATAAACGGCTGTGCTGTAGGCGTGGTGCCGCTAAAAACCCCTTCTGAAGCAATAAATGCAGTTGCCCCACCGGGTGCAAGGGCAATTCCTTCGGTATCACTGGTGTTCGCAGCAAAGGCAGTCGGATTTCCCAGTAATGTCACCCCTGTTGCCGTTGCGCCTCCGGCTGCCAGGGTTCCAGAACTGACATTTATATTAAAAGTATAAAAGCGAACCGGGCCAGTTCCGTTGTTGCGAGCATCAGCAATCACATAATATTGATTGTTCGCACTATTATAAGTAATGCCCGACAACCCACCGATTAACGTGCCCCCAAAGGTTGCGTCTGCAGCAAAGGTGGATTGCCCGATTGAATCGATAATGGCAAAAACCGAGTCATAAGCTGACCTGGCCGGCTCGTTAAATGCCAAGTCTGTTTCAATGCTGCCAGCCCCGTATTCCAGTAACCAATCTCCGCCTTCTATTGCGCTGCCGGTTTTATCTGTGGAGGCGGCAACATCCGCGCCGGTTAATTCCCCCAGTTTTTCGACAAAAGCTTCACCTTGCGTCCCTGATGCCACATCACAGCCGTAGATCAGGATGTCTGCATCTGGGTTCAGGGCATTTGCCCACTGTTGGGTTTCAGCAATACCGGCCAAATTTAAAGTTGAGTTGCCTAATCTCAAACTTCCGGGTTCACCGTGGGAGACAATGTGAAGCGCAGAGATATCAGCACGATGCGCTAAAACTTCACTAATTTGATCTGTGCCGTTGCGGTTGGCGTCAAGGATGACAACTTCTGCCCCAGGCTGAATGCCGGCAACCAAACTCTGGTAATCTTCAACGGCTGCGTCAACAAAAATAATCTCGCGAACCGCCGGCACATCTGCCGGTTTACCCAGTAGCAAATTGCCGGCACTCCTCATTTCCCGCAGATCAATTCCTGTTAGCGGATCTTGCCCCCCGATGGGATTGGCGACGGCAGATGTGTTCGGTAAATAATTGACATTTGGAAAAACTTGTGCATCAAATTCTTCGATGCTTTCTATTAAGGAAAAAAAGAAATTGTTAGGCGCACTTCCAACTGCCGATGGCGAAAACGGCTGAATTCCAAAGGACAAGACACCGCCGGCATCTGCTGGCAGTAAATTGGGAGTGTGATCCAGCGTTTGGTTCCCAAAAGACAGCAGATTTTCATCGAACAGTGGCATCATCCTCTATCCTTACCCTTAGTAGCTGCACAACAACGGATATCCGCGAGATTTCTGGGCTGAGTCAAACCCATTTAAAGTCTAGGAGTGGCTAGATCGTACTAAATGTGGGAGCAAAGATGCCGCTGAAACCGTGGCCTCTTACAACAAGAAGGCACCACATTTGTGCTACCCGACCAAGGGAAATTCTTTATTGACAGAGCCGGTGTCAGCCTCTTGGATTGATAGCCCCAACAAACACTCCTAGAAATTACTCAAGCCTTTCATTTGGTCTCTACAGTCTTAACCTGTCCGCAATTAAATTGAAACCGAGTTGTTGCGTAACTTTATATAAAGATATTGTGAAGTCAATACTATCATGAAGTTCTGTAAAACCAGATCACGCAAAGGTTTATGTTGCTGTAGGGCGCAGGGGAACAAGTCATCCATGAAAGTTCACTCAAGCAAAATGTGAAGACATCTGGATGACTCATTCACTGCCGGCATCAATCGTCGTTAGCATTTAGCGTGACTTAAAAAACCAAAAATGTTGGTATTAGACGACGCAGCCTGATAATCTCGACCGGCTCTACCGCACCTTCTGCCGTCAATTTACAGAAGTAACATTAACCGCAATAAAACCCGATGCCGTTAAAGCGCCTCCCGTGCCGATGTTCCCCAAGTCGTTGACACTGAGGTTGATGTTATCAATTCCGGAATAGGTTGAATGGCTGCGATATATGAGATTTGCAAGTGCGGCATTAATATTGGTCAGAGATCCAGCAAAAGTCATGCTGCCATCCGCCGTGCCATCACCCGTTGAAAAAGTAAGGCCCGTGAGTGAACTAAAAGTGAGAGTTCCATTGTTGGCAGAAAGCGTCACTTGTAAATTTCTTGTGCCGGCATCGATATCGGCGGTACTAATGCCAGAAATCGCTAAATTTGTATCTTGGTTAATCGTTTGAGCGCCAGGAAGGGTGAGAAGCGGCGCATCATTCACGGCATTTACTCTAATGCTGGCGGTTTCCGTTGCGGTGCTAAAAGACGTTAACCCGCCAGTTCCCAGAGTCGTAATATTTGCCGCAGCGCCATTCGTGCCGGTTGTGCCATCCCAAGCACGGAATGTAATATTACCCGCAACGCCGTTGTAATTGGCATTCGGGATAAACCGAATTCGAGTATTCGCATCTGCCGCCAAAAGCCGCGCTGCGCTTTCAGAGGGAGTGCCTAAACTTGTCCAAGTGGTGCTGTTCGTCGAATACTGCCAAGTGCCGTTAGTGGTACTTAACCTTGTCACCGCAATGCCTTTCGCATCGCTAGCGTCAGAGTCCGTGATGCTGCTACCAATGAGAGTAGAAACCAGTGTGCCGGTGTTCGAGGCTACCGGCTCATCTTCATTAATTGCCGTTAAGGTAGGGCTGCCGGTATTATCCAGCACCGGGGCGCTGTTAACGGCAAATGCCGCAACCTGTGTGGTCATCGTATAGTTGTTATCGCTGACCAAAACAAGCGAGCGCTTCCCACTCGGCAAGGTCGGGCCAAGTGTCATCCCTTCAAAATTATTAATCGGGAAACCCGAAGTCACAAAATCGGCAATTAACGTTTTCCTAACCGCTGTCGGGCTGCCGGTGAGGGCGTTTAAGCCTGAAATATCGGTTGCGCCGGTTAAAGATGCTTGGTACAGCCGCAAACTCCCTGTTCCAGCTGTTGGGTTCATTGAGCGTTCCAGCACCAGCAGCGTCGTGTTATCGAGCGCTAAGATTTCAGAAATTCCGTTACCGGCTTGCGTGTTGTAAAGATATTCCGCGCCTGCCGTGCTCGTGGCCAAATTATAGGTCAAAATCCGAGAACGGGTGCCGGTGGAAGCGGTGGGAACTGCACCGTCTTGTTTTAAGGCGTTTTCCGTTGCTGTAAACAAAAACTGCCCACTTGGACTGATGCTGAGGCTTTCAAAGGCTGCGTTGCTGACAATGCCACTGGTGGTGTTTGTGGCAGTAAACTTGCTCGGAATCGGCAGCACTGTTGAAGTTTGAGCTCCTGTTGCGATATTGAACTCGTTGATAAACGGCTGTGCTGTAGGGGTGCTGCCACTAAAAACCCCTTCTGAAGAGATAAATGCGGTTGTCCCACCGGGTGCAAGGGCAATTCCTTCGGTATCACTCGTGTTCGCAGCAAAGGGTGCCGGATTTCCCAGTAATGTCACACCCGTTGCCGTTGCGCCTCCGGCTGCCAGGGTTCCAGAACTGACATTTATATTAAAAGTATAAAAACGAACCGGGCCGGGTGAGCTTGGGATGTTGCGAGCATCGGCAATCACGTAATATTGATTGTTCGCACTATTGTACGTAATGCCCGACAACCCACCGATTAACGTGCCCCCAAAGGTTGCGTTAGAAGCAAAGGTGGATTGGCCGATTGAATTAATAACGGCAAAAACCGAGTCATAAGCTGACCTGGCCGGCTCGTTAAATGCCAAGTCTGTTTCAATGCTGCCAGCCCCGTATTCCAGCAACCAATCTCCACCTTCTATTGCGCTGCCGGTTTTATCTGTGGAGGCGGCAACATCCGCGCCGGTTAATTCCCTCAGTTTTTCGACAAAAGCTTCACCTTGCGCCCCCGATGCCACATCACAACCGTAGATCAGGATATCTGCATCTGGGTTCAGGGCATTTGCCCACTGTTGCGTTTCGGTAATCCCGGCCAAATTTAAAGTTGAGTTACCTAATCTCAAACTTCCGCGTTCACCGTGGGAGACAATGTGAACCGCAGAGATATCGGTTTTTTGCGCTAAAACTTCACTAATTTGATCTGTGCCGTTGCGGTTGGGATTGAGAATAACAACTTCCGTCCCTGCTTGAATGCCGGCAACCAAACTTTGGTAATCTTCAACGGCTGTGTCAACAAAAATAATCTCGCCAACCGCCGCCACATCTGCCGGTTTGCCAACTAGCAAATCGCCACTTCCTGTTAGTGGATCTTGTCCCCAGGGGCGACTGGCCACCGCAGATTTGAGCGGCAAACTATTGACATTTAGAAAAAATTGTGAATCAAATTCTTCTGTCTGATTGGTGCCGGCAGAGCTTTCTGTAAGACCAAGGAACGGATTGTCAGGTAAACTTCCAGATGCCGGTGGCAAGAACGGGTGAATTCCAGAGGACAAGGCACCACCGGCATCTGCTGGCAATAAATTGGGAGTGTGATTCAGCGATTGGTTCCCAAAAGACAGCAGATTTTCGTCAAATAGTGGCATCATCCTCTATCCTTACCCTTAGTAGCTACAAAAATATCCGCGAGATTTCTGGCCTGAGTCAAACCGATTTAAAGTTCAGGGGTGGCTGGCGCGTGCCAAATATTGGGGCAAAGATGCCGGTGTCACCGGGCCTCTGACCGCAAAGGGTTCGCACAGTTGTGCTACCCTACCAAGGGAAATTCCTTATTCACAGAGCCGGTGTCGGCCTATAAAATCGATAGCCCCAACAAACACTCCTAGAAATTACTCAAGCCTTGCATTTGTTATCTACAGTCTTAACCTGTCCGCAATTAAATTGAATCCGAGTTGTTGCGGAACTTTATATAAAGATATTGTGAAGCCAACATTATCATAAAGTTATGTATAGCTGGATCAATAAAAGGTTTATGTTGGTGAAGGGCGTAGGGGACAAGTCATGAATGAAAGTTTGAGCGAGCAAAACGTAAAGACATCTAGATGACTCATTCACTGCGCCATCAATCATAGTTAGCATTTATTAAAGGATTCGGTTGCCAATCCAGATTTGCTTAAGGAGTTTGTTATAACGTATGGATAATGCTATTCCAGAACTTGAAACCATTAGACGCCAGTTAATGAGTCTAGCGCGACCGAAAAAACCAAAAATGTTGGTGGTAGACGACGAGCCTGATAATCTCGACCTGCTCTACCGCACCTTCCGCCGTGAATTTCAGGTACTCAAGGCGGAAAGCGGGGTTCGCGCCTTGGAAGTGCTGCAACAAGAGGGCGAGGTGGCCGTGATCATCTCCGATCAACGGATGCCTGAAATGAAGGGAACGGAATTTCTTAAAAAAACGTTACCTCAGTTCCCGAACACTGTGCGGATTATTTTAACCGGCTTCACCGACATCGAAGACTTGGTCGAAGCGATTAACTCCGGACAGGTGTATAAGTACATCACCAAGCCTTGGGACCCCAATGAACTAAAAGCCGTGGTGGAACGGGCGGCAGAAAACTACGACGTTCAAATGCAACGCATGGAAGATTTGCGCCGCGCCCAGACGCAAACCAACCTAATCTCAACGATTTTGCAAGTCGCCCAAGATGCTGACAGCACAGAAGCTTGTTTAGAACCGATTGCAACGGCATTTGGCAAAAGCTTCTCCACCGATGTCTGTATCTTGCAACTGGTGGAAAGCAGTGCTTTAGCGTCCAGCCAAGGCACCTACAGCGCAGATGGCATGGAAGACAACTGGCTGGCGAGCGATCCCTTGGTTAGTGAAGCAATGGCTTCTCATAAAATCCAAGGATCGGTGAACGTGCCGGCGGAACCAGAACTGGCCGATGTGGCTCATTACCAATCTTCAGGTATCCAAGCCCATTTAGTGATCCCCGTCACTTACCGAGACGCGGTTTTGGCACTGTTATCGCTGCAGTGGAAGCAACCTTGCAGCCTGAGAGAAGACGAACTCACCCTGATTCATTTATCCGCCAAGCAGGTGGCCCTGGCGCTCAACAGCACCCGCTAAAGGTAAGTTACACCGTCGCTTGTCCTCTATTAGGCTCATCTTATTCGGGACGGGAGTGATTTTTACTCACTCTGCGTACACTTCTGGCAAAAGTCTTTTTTAACCAAAGATGATAGCGCAGCGTGCCGGCAGGCATACACAGATGCGTTAATGGTTGGTGCGATGTGTTAATGGGTACTGAAAGATTTTTGCAAGAGGTTTAATGCCCGATGAGTGCTGAACAAGTTCAAGCGATATTCAACCGCATTGCGCCGGTTTATGACCAAATGAATGACCGGCTGAGTGTGGGCCAGCACCGCATTTGGAAGCAGATGACGGTGAAGTGGAGTGGTGCGAGTTCTGGAGATACTTGCCTGGATTTGTGCTGCGGCAGCGGCGATCTCGCACAGGTGTTGGCCCAGCAAGTCGGGGTTGCCGGCCATGTGTATGGGGTGGATTTTTCCCCGGCTTTGCTGGCGGTAGCGCAAAAACGCGAGAAACCTTGGCTGTGGCCATCGGCTGCGATTAGTTGGGTTGAGGCAGACGCGCTGAATTTGCCTTTTGCCGACGATTATTTTGACGCCGCCACGGTGGGTTACGGGTTGCGGAATGTTACAGATATCTGCCGGTGTCTGCAAGAGTTGCACCGCGTCCTCAAGCCGGCAGCCAAAGCCGCCATTCTCGATTTTCACCGGCCTAGCAACCCGCTGCTGCGAAGCACCCAGCAGTGGTATCTGAACAATATTGTGGTGCCAATGGCGCAGCACTTTGGCCTGACAGAGGAATACGCTTACATCAGTCCCAGCTTAGATAAATTTCCCACCGGCAGCGAGCAAGAGGTGTTGGCCCATCAAGCCGGTTTTGCCGGCGCAACACACTACCCGATAGCAGGTGGCATGATGGGAGTATTAGTCGTTACTAAATAACTCTCTGTCATTGGTTCAGGTTACACCACCCTAAAGGGCCGGTCATTCGTCACCATGTCGTCATCGGTTAGCGGTTCCTACAAAAACCACTGGCAACCGGCAACTGAGAAGGCAATAGACACCTGACTGGGGACGCCTGACAAATGACAAATGACAAAAAGCTGATAGCTGATGAACCTTTCTGATCTCTGGCTTTATCTCACCCCGCCGATCGCCGGTGGCATTATTGGCTATTTCACCAACGATATAGCCATCAAGATGTTATTTCGTCCTTACCGAGCTTACTATGCCTTTGGCCGGCAGATCCCCTTTACACCGGGTTTAATTCCTGCCAACCAAGAGCGTTTAGCCAATAAAATTTCCAGCACGATTATGGGATCGTTGCTGACGCCACAAGAACTGCAAAACTTGGCGCGTCGCTTGCTAGAAACAGAACGAATGCAAGCGGCAATTCTTTGGTTACTACAACTAGCACTTGATCAAGTAAGGTCGGATACTGAGCAGAAAACCGCCAAAATTATGGCCGGTGTTATGCGCGATTTGCTAGGTCAATCTTTTCCCCGAATTCTAAAAGTTTTAGCTCGTCGCGAAGATTTTTTAGAAGCACAACTCAATCAAATTTTTGACCAAGTTTTACTAGACTTCCAGCTTAGTGAAGCGCAAGCAAGCCAGCTTTCAGATTGGCTGCTTCAGGCAGTGCTACCCCCAGAAGTGTTGCGTCAGGCTTTGGTCGATTTTTTAACGGATCGCAATATTCAAGTAATTGATGAAGGCTTTCGGGAAAAAGCCAGTGGCACTTATTGGGTGGTTGCCAATTTGCTTGGCTTGCGTAACACCTTAACGCGTCTGCGGACTTTTTGTTTAGATGAGAAAGAAGAGGCAAACGCTCGCTTAGCAGAATTAATTAAATCTCTGGGAGTTCGTTCGCGCTTGAAAGAGTGGCTGCAAAACGTTTCTTTGCAAAATCTGCCGGTTTCTACCGTGCGACAGTTACGCAAAACGCTGCGAGATAGTGTTCGTGGTTATATTCAAAGTCGCGGCACAGACTTAATGGCGGGATTAACGCAATCTCTCGACTGGGAAAATATTGCCAAATTAATTCTGAGCCGGCTACGTTCTTCGGCGGTGGTGAGTTCATCTTTACAGCTTGTCAGTGTCGAGCTAGCCTTGATTTTGGAGCGATATTTAGAGCGGGATCTTGAAAATATTGTGGCTAAAACAATTCCGATTTTAAATATCGACCAAGTCATTATAGATCGGGTAAAGGCCACCTCTGCCGAAGACCTTGAACTGGCAATTCAAGGTATTGTCAAAAGTGAATTGCAAGCCATTGTTAATTTAGGTGGTGTTTTAGGGGTGGTTGTGGGTTTTATTCAAACCATTTTGCTGCTATTTCGGTAGTAGAAACTTTAGGTAAAAAGGCGTTGCAAGTAACCGTAAACTATGAACAGCGAACCGTTGAGAATCGTTTCTCTCTTACCCAGTGCAACTGAGATTGTCGCCTCATTAGGTTTGGCGGACGCGCTTGTGGGGCGATCCCATGAATGCGATTTTCCAGTAGGCGTTGAGCAGTTGCCGGTGTGTACGCAGCCTAAAATGAATCCTGAAGGCAGCAGTCGGGAAATCCATGATCGCGTCACAGATTTATTGAAATCGGCCCTCAGTGTTTATGAAATAAAAACGGATGTTTTAGAGCAACTGAACCCCACCCACATTATCACCCAAGCGCAGTGCGATGTTTGTGCTTGCACGTTGCAAGATGTTGAAGAGGCTGTTAGTAAATCTCTCCGCATTCAACCCCAAATTATTTCCTTACAGCCGGATCTTTTAGCGGAGGTTTGGGAAGATATCGAACGGGTTGCCGGCAATCTTAAGGTTGACAGTCAGCCGGTAATTGAGCAGTTAAAGTCTCGTGTTGAAGCGGTTTCTTCATTGGTGAGGGGTCATTTACCCACCGTTGCTTGTATCGAATGGACGGAACCTTTGATGGCTGCCGGTAACTGGATTCCCGAATTAGTTTCCCTTGCCGGTGGGGAGTCAGTTTTTGGGGTAGCCGGCAAACATTCTCCTTGGTTGAAATGGGAAGAATTAGCAGCCGCCGATCCAGAAGTGATTATTTTTATGCCTTGCGGTTTTGATTTGGAACGCACGCGCCAAGATGCCGCGCCATTAATTAAAAAACCAGAATGGCAAAATTTGCAAGCTGTTAAAACCGGCAAAGTTTATATCACAGATGGCAATTCATACTTTAACCGGCCAGGGCCACGGCTAGTTGATTCCCTAGAAATTTTGGCAGAAATTTTGCATCCTGATACGTTTAATTTTGGCTATCGGGGTGCCGGTTGGGAATTTTTTAGCTAGAAGTCCCAGGCGATTGAAAATTGTTGGCGCAACGCTACGCTATCCGCCGATGCGGACTTTGACAACCTGTGCCGACCTATTGAGTCTGTGTCATACCAAATCCGGTTATGATTAGCCTACTGATTAACCCTGGCTGCATCAAGGGTTCGAGCCTGAAACAAAGAGTCTGAGTCAACCGGATTTAGTATTAAACATTACATAACGAGGGTCAGTTCTCGTGTTTTCGCAACCCGTTGCGGACGACTCTTTCAAAGTCAATAATCACAGGACTCATCATCATGAAAAAACTAGAAGGAAAAGTCGCTCTTGTCACCGGCGGCACCAGCGGCATCGGTCTTGCCACTGCTAAGCGCTTTGTCGCCGAAGGTGCATATATCTTCATCACAGGTCGTCGCCAAGCTGAACTGGATGCCGCCGTCAAAGAGATTGGTGAAAACGTCACGGGTGTTCAGAGCGATGTCTCTAATCTGGCAGACCTTGATCGCCTATTCGCCACAATCGAGCAAGAGCAAGGACACCTTGATGTCGTCTTTGCCAATGCCGGCGGTGGAGAGTTCGCCCCACTCGGAGCAATTACAGAAGAACACTTTGACAAAACCTTCAACACGAACGTCAAAGGTCTGCTGTTCACCGTGCAGAAGGCACTGCCTCTGATGCCAGAGGGCGCTTCCATCATCCTCAACGCCTCTCAGACGACTACGGTAGGCACCCCAGCCTTCAGTGTTTACAGCGCGACCAAAGCCGCCGTGCGCTCGTTTGCCCGTAATTGGATGCTCGACCTCAAAGAGCGCAAAATTCGGGTTAACGCCATTAGTCCTGGCGTGGTTCCTACTCCTGCTTACAATGCCCTGGGAGTGAGTGATGAGCAGGTGCAGGAATTCATAGACAGCCAAGCCAACATTATCCCCCTGGGAAGAGTCGGGACGCCCGATGAGATTGCCAAAGCCGTTGTCTTTCTCGCTTGTGACGATAGCAGCTTTGTTAACGGCATCGAGCTGTTTGTCGATGGCGGTATGGCTCAGATTTGAAGTGCCCTAAAAGCGGTTGGTCATGTTGCAAGCGGACTGTGTATCGTTCACTTTCCCCTGAACTCAAAGCACTCAAGCAGGGAGGAATAAACCAGAGGAAATCGCCCCTTTAAGTTGGGGCTAGCTCATAGAAACGCTTGAAATGCTAGTTTTACAGCACCATGCTATGAACAAACCCGAAAATCCTCGACTACCCCTGCCGCCTTTCGATCATGAATCCGCCATCCAAAAAGTCCGAATTGCAGAAGATGCTTGGAACACACGTAACCCAGAACAAGTATCACTCGCTTACACGTCGGATAGCGTTTGGCGCAACCGCTCAGAATTTCTATCTGGTCGTGAAGCGATCGTACAGTTCTTGACGCGTAAGTGGCTTAAAGAATTGGACTACCGTTTGATCAAAGAGCTTTGGGCTTTTCGGGACAACCGAATTGCTGTCCGGTTTGCTTACGAATGGCATGATGATGCCGGCAACTGGTTCCGTTCCTACGGCAATGAAAATTGGGAATTCGACGAACACGGATTCATGCGGTGGCGTCTTGCCAGCATCAACGACCTGCCAATTCAGGAGAGTGAGCGCAAATATCACTGGATATTAGGTCGTCGTCCTGATGATCATCCCGGATTGTCCGACCTCAATCTTTGAGAAGCCGGAGCAACGACCCTATTATACTCAATCCGTTTACTCAGATTCCTTTTTGATAAAGTTTTTTTGTCGTTTATTTCTAGGGTTTAAATCCGCCAAAAACAGCCAAGCCGTAATATTTCCAAGGAACGGCAACCGGCTCAAATCCTGCCGTTTTTAGCATTTCTAAATGAGCCATTAAAGTGGCTAATTGATCGGGATTAGAATGTCCCTGTGGGGTGCTGTTGCCGATCTTGGCGCGAACCTCTGCCAGGCTTTTTCCCTGAGTGCTTGCCCACTCCTCACGTACGGCTTTATAAACTTCCGCCATTGCCGGCAATTCAGGCAAAATCGGATCAGCATTCCAGAAACAGCCGCCGGTATTCAGATTTTGGTTAATCCAATCCAATAATTTCAACTTCATCTCATCCCTGAGATGGTGAATGGCGAGGGAAGAAACAGCGCAATCAAAACCCTCTCCCATCGATTTTTGATTGTTTGCCAATTCACCAAAATCAGCTTCAACCCAAGTGACTCTGCCGGCATATCCCGCTGCGTGGATTTTTTCCTGGGCAAATTCAAGCATCCGGGGCGAATAATCCACAGCGACTAACTGGGCAGTGGGATAGCGGTTAAGGATTTTCAGACTAAGTTCGCCGGTACCACAGCCAAGTTCAAGGATGCGAAGGCTGTTGCTGGGAATACAGCGGACAATTGTATCGAGCATTTCATCGTATCGCGGCAAAAGTTGGCGGATGCCGGCATCAAAATCAGCCGTATTGCCAAATACTTCGCCGGGAAATATCTGTTTGCCTGCGGCTGTCGGTGTTTGAGGGGGGTGATCGTTTGGTTGAGACGTTAAACTCGAATTCACAATCGCTAATGGGGGTGACAACTACCAAAAATATGGTAGCTAAATTTACGGAATGACTCCGAGTATTGGCCGGCTGGATTTTTCTGAAGTTATTAAGATTCACCGTAATTCTGCGGAGATGCTTTAAAGCTGTGAAAGGATAAAGCAAGAAACCCCTTTGTGTTGGGAATGCTATGCGCCAGTTAATTGATAAATTTTTAGCTACCTTCACACGCCTGCTGTATAAGCGAATTATTCTGATTTTGGCCATTTTATTTTGCGCCGGCGTTGCGGTGGCGATGTCGAATATGTCCCGTCTCTCGTCGGATTTAATTGAATCACAAGCACGCCAGAATGCCGCCCTCTATGCTCAAGCGATGAAAGAGGCACGCACACTCTATACTTCAGAAACTGTAGATCGTTTAAAAGACATTAAGGGCGTAACTGTTACCCACGACTATCCAAAGTACACCGGGGGAATTCCTGTGCCGGCAACGTACTTGCTAGAACTCGGTCACAGTCTTAGTGAAAAAAATAATGGAATGTCAGTCCGAGTATATAGTGACTATCCCTTTCCCTGGCGAAAAGAGGAAGGCAGCGCAAAAGATAAATTTGAACAAGAAGCACTGCAATATTTGAGACAATATCCTAAAGAAACATTTGCTCGCATCGAAAATTATCAAGGCCGGCCTTCCTTCCGATATGCAGAGGCAGACACCCTTAAACCTAACTGCGTTGGCTGTCATAATACTCACCCCGATAGTCCTAAAAAAGATTGGAAAGTGGGAGATGTGCGGGGAATTTTAGAAATTGTTACTCCCCTCGATAGCTTTATCGCTAAGACGCGCACCGGCTTAGGGGGAACCTTCGCCATGTTAAGCATATTATCTGTGCTGGCACTTTCAGGATTGACGCTGGTCATTGGCCGGCTGCGTCAAACTTCTAAAGAGTTAGAAAGGCGCGTTGTAGAACGCACTGCACAATTGCAAGAAACCAATCAAGAACTAACCTTAGAACAAGAAAAATCCGAGCGATTGTTGCTGAATATCTTGCCCCAGCCGATTGCCGATCAGTTGAAACAAGGACACCATACAATAGCCGATTGGTTTGGAGAAGTCACCGTTCTTTTTGCTGATCTTGTTGGTTTTACGCAATTGTCTGAGCAAATTTCTCCAACAGAATTAGTGAATGTTCTTAATGAAGTTTTCTCAGGATTTGACCAATTAAGTGAGAAATACAGCTTAGAAAAAATCAAGACAATTGGTGACAGTTATATGGTGGCCGGCGGCCTTCCCACCCAGCGCCCGTATCATGCTGAAGCGATTGCTGAAATGGCGCTGGATATGCAACAGGAAATCAAGCAATTTAATGCCAAGTACAAAGCCAAACTTAGCATCCGCATTGGCATCAATACCGGGCCGGTTGTTGCAGGCGTAATTGGCACGAAAAAGTTTATTTATGACCTCTGGGGTGATGCGGTGAATACTGCTAGCCGCATGGAATCTCACGGTATTCCAGGTGCAATTCAAGTCACAGAAAGCACATACGAACGTTTGCAAGATAAATTTGCCTTCCAAGAACGGGGTGTAATGGAAATTAAAGGCAAAGGAAAGATGACAACTTATTTACTCACCGGCAGGATAAAAAGTGAGCTTCAGGCGAGTGGGAGAACGGCAGAGTAAGATGTGAGTGAGGTTCAAAAGGGTGCGGAACTTTGGAGAAACACGAACAACTGACAATCGCGGAGTACCAATTAACGGCTGAATCGTTTCGCGCCGGCACTTGGGATCATGATGTGTCCCAAAATCGGGAGGCATTAGTTGCAGCAATGCCCAGAAATCCCGGTAAAATTCTGGATGTGGGTTGTGGCCCTGGACGCGATTTGGTGGCGTTCAAAGGTCAGGGACATACGGTGATTGGTTTGGATGCGACACCGGCATTTGTGGAAATGGCGCAGCAGGCAGCCGGTTGTGAGGTTTGGCAGCAGTCGTTTTTGAGTCTGGATCTACCCCAGGCAACGTTTGATGGGATTTTTGCGAATGCGTCGCTGATTCACGTTCCTAGCAGCCAAATGGTAAAGGTACTGAAGAATTTGCACAACTCCCTAGTTGCCGGTGGTGCAATTGTGATGTCGCTGTGTCGCGGCGATACGGAGGGTTACAGTGCACGTCCTACCGGCTATCGCTACGTTGCCGGCTGGGAATATGAAACCCTCTCTCCTTGTTTAGAAACTGCCGGTTTCGAGATTTTGCATCATTATTATCGCCCGCCGGGATTGCCCTGTGAACAGCAATCTTGGCTGGTTATTGTGGGGCGTAAAAGTCATTCATGAAATTAATGTATTTTTAAGATAATACTGTATAAATTATTCGATGTCAGTGTTAAAAATTTAATCTACTTTTTTTATCTTTAAAGCGCAGATAAATGCAGATAAGCGCAGATTAAGTTAATAATTTAATGCGTTTAACAGTGGGCTTTTAAAATTTTTTAATAGGTCTAGTGTTGGATTGGAATAGGGCAGCAGCAGTGTTTGCGTATGTATTTAATATGATTCAAGGGCAAACCCATGATCATAGGTTGGGCGAAGTGAAACGGAGGGTTCCTATGTCAACCCAACCTACATCTGATCGGCAAGTTAACACCGGCACTATTGTATATTGTGATCAAGAAGGGTTAACTAAAGGATGAGAAAATGACAACATAATCTTATGTTTTTCTAGCCGGCGCGAGTCGGGGAGTGGGTGAGCAAATCGCTTTCTGTTTGATGAACCAAGCGGTGAAGGTGAAAGCACTACTGAGAAGCGAGACAAACCGAACTCAACTGGAATCGATGGGTCTTAAAGTCGCGATGGGCGATGCTTTGGATGTGGCGGCTGTTGAGCAGGCGATGCAGGGAGATGAGCCGGTTTATGCCGTGATTAGCACAATTGGCGGTTTGCCCAAAGAGGGGGAAAGAGCGGATTATTTAGGCAATAAAAACCTGATTGATGCTGCCGTGAAAGCAGGTGTGCAAAAGTTTATTTTGGTTTCTTCAATTGGTGCCGGCGATAGTGTGGTAGCATTGCCGCCGCAAGCTTTACAAACTTTAGGGCCGGTTTTAGTTGAGAAAGAAAAAGCTGAGCAACATTTGATCAATAGTGGACTGACTTACACGATTATTCGACCGGGCGGGTTAAAATCGGAACCGGCAACCGGCAATGGCATCCTCACCGAAGATCATCGGGTTGCCGGCACCATTCATCGGGCGGATGTGGCGCATTTAGTGTGTCAGTGTCTGGCTTCAGAAGCGGCAAATAATAAAATTTTGTCAGCAGTTGATCGCAATATGATGTACGGTCAGCCAGAGTTCGCAGAATTTAAGTTAAATTAAGTGTGCCGGCAAAATAGACTTTTCTTTTTGCTGTTTTGAAATCCCCCTAGCCGGTTTAAAAAAGGGTTTTTAAGGGAAGATTTTGTTCCCTTCCCTCACACTTAAGCGGATAGGGGTTAAGCCTTTCAAATTCACCGGCTCATTTAAAAGGCTTAACCCACCGGCTCTGAATGGCCAAGTCGAGGGTGAAACGGGCGATCGCAAACAGCAGCACACTCTCCAGCGCCAGAACGACAAATGGCCAAAAGCTGTCCTGAAACTTCAGTCCCACATCTAGCTGGGCCAATCCGCGCACCAGTCCGAAGGCGAGCACCGCGCCCTCTTGAAGGTGAGAATTATTGTCTTGCCGGATAATGTAGCGGTAAGTGATGCCAAAGAGAAAGCCACTCAGCCACGCAACTGCGCTACTAATGAGCAAATGAATATCGACAGTTGCGATCTGCAAACCGACAAGGGGGTCAAACTGCTTGGCCAAGATTAGCTGATTAATCGCGGTGATTGCACCAAAAGCCAGCAATAAGGCAAAAGCAGACAAGATGCCGGCTTTGAGCGATTCTATACGTTCTGCTGCGAGATCGAGTTCTGAGGAGTTGTTCACGATAATGTCACTGACCGAGATGGCTCAAATTGACATAATATAAGGCTTGGAGTTATTTTGGACGGTTTTTCTTAAGGCATAGCTATGGATATTCTGACGCTTGGTTGGACTTCGCTGCTAGTTGTATTCACGTTCTCTATTGCAATGGTGGTCTGGGGCCGCAACGGTTTGTAGAATCGGGGCAACAAGGGAGAGACTCCCCTGAATGTCTTGTGGGGCGGGCTGTTTGTCGGCCCCTTTTTTGTGCGGTTCTGGCTGCAATTTGGGGAACAACGGATTTTGTGGGGTGAGACTGCCGGCTTTTGGCTGAAAAGTTCGAGGTGAATATTCGATGCTTGCAGCCAACAAGCATTAGATGTCTGCGATACACAAGCCAATAGATTACTGAGTGAAAATATATCTGAACAGTAAAATTTGCAGCCACCCAGACGCAGGGAGAGGCAAAAGCTAGATGTACCGGGCGATAGATTTGCCAAAGCCGCCCTTGGTGTTAATTTATTCTGAGGATAGTGGTCTAATCGGCTGCTGTTAGAGTTTTCAATTAATAGGACTCAAAAGCGGGCAGGAATTGCCGGCCATTATGGGCTTATTAAATTTCTTCTGTACCCACGACGAGTGCTGTTAAAGTTGCTGGCCATTTTGCCAGTGCTTAAATGTCTGTTACATAAAAAACTATTTCATATATTTATTCAGGGCCGGTGATAAAAATGAGTAATCCTGCTACTAAAAATTTTTGGGATAGGCTAAGTAACTTAGCATTAATTCGTTTTTTACTATTCTTTGCTGCTGGATGGGCTGGCCTGCGGCTTTTACAGTATTTTGAAACGGTTATTGTTGTTTTTACAATTGCAGCAATTCTTGCTTTTTTGCTGAGCTATCCCGTGAGATGGCTGCGCCGGTTTTTACCTCACGGAGCCGCAGTTGGCGTTGTTTTTTTGCTGGGCTTTTTGGTGATTGGCGGTATGACTGTTACCGTAGGTGTCGCACTTTTATCCCAAGGGCAGCAATTGATTGATAGCGTCACTGACTTTGTCAACGCTCTCGCCCCACTCTCAGAACGGATAGAAAACTTTTTGCGAGCGCGAAGTCTTCAAGTGAATTTGCGTGTTGTGGAAGAACAACTGCGGACTCAAGCTTTAGCCGGCGTTGTTTCAAGTATGGCTATTTTACAAATATTTTTAGCAAATTTGTTGAATTTTATATTAATTATGGTTGTGTCTTTTTTTATGCTTTTAGATGGAAAAAGACTGTGGGAACTTTTGCTTAAAGTGATTCCTCGTCATTTACACAAGCGCTTAAACATGATTGTTGAGCGCAACTTTTTAGGATTTTTTAAAGGCCAAATTCTGTTAATGTTATTTTTAGTTACTTCGACTTTTATAATTTTTCTACTTTTAAACGTAAATTTTCCTTTAATTTTGGCAGTATTGATTGGAATTTTTGACTTAATTCCAGGGATTGGAGCGACTTTAGGGATTACTTTAATTTCTTTTATTGTCCTCTCGCAAAATGTTTGGCTAGCGCTTAAAGTTTTTCTTGCTTGCATCGTTCTTCAGCAGATCCAAGATAATATAATTTATCCAAGAATCATGCAAAATTCACTGAATATTCATCCCGTTGTTGTGTTTTTTGCATTGTTGGTAGGGGGGAGAGCCGCAGGGCTGCTTGGCATTTTTATCGCGATTCCCCTCGCAGGAGTTTTTATTAATTGGTTTGAAATAGACGAAATGAAAGGGGATGCAGAATTAATAGAGCAATAATTTAGTTACCTAGAAGTGCTGGTTACCGCTATGCAGTGCTTTTCTACACGCACCCCTGTGTCGCGGCAACGAATTTTTAAAAGCCGAGCCTGTCAAATTTATGGGGCTTAGTTTGCCGGATTAAAACGATATCCTAGCCCATAAACAGTTTCTATTAGCTGAGCGTAGCCATATTCTTGCAGTTTGCGTCGCAACAGACGCATCTGAGCTGCCACGACATTACTTGCCGGTTCCGCACCTAATTCCCACAGTTGATTGAGCAGTTGATCGCGGGTAACAATTTGATTGGGGTGCCTAATAAAATACTCTAACAACTGAAATTCTTTGTTTGTCAAAGAAATAATTTGCGGCTCACCGGCAGCCTCTTGAAAACAAAGCGTGCGGGTGCCATAATCTAACGTGAAATTGCCAAAGTGCAACTGTTGGGATTGAATTTGGGGAGATCGCCTCTGTAGTGCACGCAACCGCGCCAACAATTCTGCCATGCCAAAAGGCTTCACTAAATAATCATCCGCGCCGGCATCCAATCCAGCGACTTTATCTTCCATACGATCTTTTGCGGTTAGCATCAGCACCGGCATGAAATTATGCCGCTTTCGCAGTCGTTTACATAACTCCAATCCCGACACCCCAGGCAGCAACCAATCAAAAATTCCCAGCGAGTATTCTGTCCACTGACTTTCTAAATAACCCCAAGCTTCATCGCCATCTTGCGCCCAATCAACCACATACGCTTCTTGATTGAGAGTGCGCTTAATTGCCGCACCCAAATCTGGCTCATCTTCGACTAGGATAACCCTCATAAAAATAGATTTTTCCTCTGTCACGGTTAATACTCCAAGCTTCTGATGTAAATCAGCAGCTTAGAATCATAGCTGAACATTATTTGTAAGTATCAATTTATTGTATAAAATAGATTAATTTAAAAATTAATGCTATTAAAGCCAATTTTGTTACAACTGCAAAAAAACGGTTAAGAAACCTGTTTTTTTAAGTTCAACGGGTTTCTATATTTTCTACCTATTTAGGCAGCATCATTCGGCTCATTTTAACAGTGCCGGCCATCCAGGCTGCTAGTGAGATCCTTCTTTCATCATCTCTTTGCAGCAAGGGCAGCCGCCGCTCGTTTGGGAGTCGCCTTCTGCTGCTAGACTAGCGCCCGCAGTTAGCGCTAGCAATACCAAACTAATACCTGCTGCACTGATGATTGCCTTAGTCTGTTTTGTCAGAATCATGATTAAAGCTCCAATAAATTTGTCTTCTTAATCACATCATAAACACTCCAGTTAGGAGGAGAGTCAAGCAATGACAGTAACTTTTTATTGTGAACGCTTCACGATGTCCACAAATCAGATAAGAGCGCTATAACTCTCATTTGCCATTCGTCCTAAGCCTCAGAACAAAAAGTACAAGACAGCTCACTCTCAATTTATAAGATAAGTGCAAAATATTGTCTGGCAAAGTTAAACAGCATTCAATGAAAAGCTTAAAACCTGATTTTTCTACCAAACCAGGTTTTTGATCTTCAGTTTATTGACGTTTGTTTACTTCCAGGCTTGCTGCCATTGTTGCATCTGCTTGATTTCTGCACTTTGACTTTCGATGATTGATTTTGCCAAATTACGAATTTGGGCGTGTTCGCCAGTGTCAATAACCATTTCCGCCATCATTAGGGCACCTTCATGGTGGGGAATCATTTGCCTAACAAATTCCTTGTCAAAGTCAGAGGCAGTTTTTAGGTTTTGCAGATGCGTCTCCATCATATCCATACTCATCATCCCTTGATGTGCAGAATGATCCATTGAGGATGAAACAGCAATTTCTTTGCCGTACCACTGTTTGTACCACCCTTGCATTTGCTGAATTTCTCGTTTTTGATCTTGAATGATTGATTCAGCCATTTTTTTAATCTCAGGTCGTTTAGCTTTAGTTAAAGCCAATTCTGCCATTTCTATTGCCCCTTGATGATGGGGAATCATCATTTCGATAAATTTTTGATCGATTTGAGTTTTTGCTTCTGCTTTAGAAGAAACGACGGGTGTTGTGGTTGCAGCCGGTGCCGGCGTCAAATTGCCCTGACTTGTTTCAGTGTTGCAACTGCTTAATCCTGTTGCGATCACCAGAGGTGCTAACAACCCAATCAACGTATAAGTTTTGGCTTTCTTGTTCATGGTTTTACATCCTTTGTCTTGTACTAAAAAATTACCGATTAAAGGCGAAACGACCGTTTGTTTTTTCACCCTTAATGTCGGTTAACATAACAACCTTATACTCTCCAGTGGCTTTTTCTGGTAGAAAACCAGCATAGTGCTTGCCGGCAGCATCATAGTCGAGGTCAAGAGTTTTTTGTTCCCCTGACGGCAACTGAATTTGAGCGCTTACTTTAGCATCAGAGATAGCTTCGTGAGTGTCACCTTTTTGCAGGAAAAAATCGATATGTGTGCCATTTGCTTCCGAAACCGGCACCAATTCCAAATGATAGAGTCCAGATTCTATAACTTGACCCCCTTGGGAAGTTTGGGGATGATCTGTTTTAGCAGATGCCTCTGATTTAGGCTGAGTCGTAGTGGTCGTTGTCGCTGTCGTTGTCGAAGAAGAAGTTGCAGGATTAGCGGTTGCAACCGCCGAATTCGTGTTACTAGAATTGGTTGCCGGTGTTTCATTGCCACAAGCCGCCAGAAATATCAGTCCTATACTTCCTAAGCCTATTATACTTTTCTGCAAAGCTTTCATCTTTTTCCCTCCTTTAGTTTCCGTTTTTAAAGATTAAATTCGTTTTTCTACAATTTCCTTGAAATCGGTTTTCTTCTTAATTTTATTCGCTCAAACCTTCCCAAGCCGAGTCGGTTGCGGATTGCCGGCATTGAAAATCCCTTTCTAATATTTGACACAGCAAAATGAAATCAGGATGAAATTTTATCAAGCCATCTGCGCGATCTCACTTGCACCTCCGTAATTGCCTAAGATCAATATGAGATAAATTTTTCCTAGATTGCTTCACCGGCTTAACAGGTTAGACGCGGCAAAAGTAAATAAACGCCAGAAAGCAGTTTTTGGCAAGAAGTTAGTTAAATAAAAAATTTACAAAATATAAACTACCCCAAAAAGTGACTGTTTGTGGGGATTTGGAAGCGCCGTTGGAAAAAAGCATCGGAACCGACTAAGCTTAAAAATGTTGCTGCAAACGATTCTGCCTCATCTGTGCTTCACCTCTGAGCAATTACTGAGTGATTGAGACCAAGAAAAAATATTTACGTGTTTATTCGGATAAAGCTACTCGAATATGTAAAGAGCTAATAAAAATTTGATTTTCTTATAAAAAATTTCATAAAATATAGATAATTGAAAAGCTAAAGAATCCGGATTCTCCCCATTTGCTCTGTTAAAGGAGTTGTTTTGGTTTGAATCAAGATTCTTTTGGAGCAAAAAACTCTCATGAAAGCTATGAGCGACTCCATACTCAGTAAGGCCATCGCCGCCGATCAGTCTGCATCCGTTCCTTACCATCCTCCCTTGGACTTGCCCCACCGGCACCTCTTCCAACTGCCTAAAGCCATTCTCAAAGCCCTAACGCATCAGAACTTGTCCTTAGAAATACTGCCGGCAGAACAGCAGCCGCCACATTCGCTGAGCCGGCCCCGTGCAACACAACCGCAAACATGGAAATGTTTGCAAACACTCGTTGACCATTCTAAAGATGTGTTCTCGGTCGCTTTTAGCCCAGATGGAAGGACTTTAGCCAGTAGCAGTGATGACACGACGATTAAAATTTGGGATCTGGAGATCGTTCAACTCAAAAAGACCCTGACACTACATTCCGAATCAGTTCGCTCTGTCACCTTTAACCCTGTTCAGTCAGCATCGCTAGTCAGTGGCAGCGATGAATGTGACATTAAGATTTGGGATCTTGATACAGAAAAGCTTAAAAATAACTTAACAGGCCATTCTCATTGGGTTTCCTCTGTCGCTTTTAGTCCGGATGGCAAGACGTTAGCTAGTGCTAGTTTTGATAGCACGATTAAGATTTGGGATGGGGAAAAAAGGAAACAAATTAGTACCCTGAAAGGCCATTTAGAACCCGTCTTTTCGGTTGCTTTTAGCCCTGATGGCAAGATTTTAGCCAGTGGCAGCCGTGATAACACCATTAAGATTTGGGATCTGAAGAGAAAAAAACTACTCTACACGCTTACCGGCCATTCAGCTTCAGTTTTTTCAGTTGCTTTTAGCCCTGATGGAAAGACATTAATTAGTGGTAGCCGTGACTGTACGATTAAAATTTGGAATCTGGAAAACCAGAAATTAACTGGCACTCTGGAGGGGCATACTAATTGGGTTTGGTCTGTCGCTGTTAGCCCAGATGGAGAGACGTTAGCTAGTGCCAGTAGTGACCACACTATCAAACTTTGGAATCTAAACAACCAAACTTTGCTCAACACCTTAACTGAGCATTGTGATGAAGTTTTGTGTGTGGCTTTTAGCCCGGATGGAGCGAGTTTAGCCGGTGGCAGCCGTGACACAACAATTAAGATTTGGGGAAGTGCGATAGAATCCACTCACTAGGGGTAAAGCCGGCAATTGCGGTGGGGCGATGTTGCCGGCACAAAGCTCACATTGGGTGATCCATAGGTAAGAAGTTTTAAAAAATGGCTAAGGCAATAATTATATATCTAAAGAAGCAGCCATTTACTGAAAGAAACTTTCATACTGAAAGAAACCCCAACACAGAGACTTAAAATATGAATTCACCTTACAATCGCCCTTCCGATTCAGTTGAAGTCAACTCAACGCCGGTTGAAGAAGATACTACTGTTCGATTAGAAACGATTAATGTTGAACCTGAAACCCGTTCTTCAGAAAACGTTCGGGTAGAAGAATTCTCAATCACTGGCGAGGCTCTCGTTACAAAAGTCAAGGAACTCATTCACCAAGGCAACATTCGGCGGATCACTATTAAAACTGATGAAGGACGCGCCCTGATAGAAATTCCTCTGACTGTGGGAGTTGTTGGCGGAGTTGTTGCGACCAGTTTATTTCCAATCATAGCGGCAATTGGTGCGATTGGCGCACTGGTTGCTCATCTCAAAATTGCCATTGAAAGAACAGAATAAACTTCTTTGGTGCCGGGAAAGGGCGGATAATGCAACTGATGAAATCATTATTATTCACAGGAGAATAGGGAATCACCCGCGCCTCTGCTCTTTGCCGGCTCTTTGTTCTATTACTAATCCCACACCGCTCAGCCGCGACGCCTTGAAGTCTGGTTTAACGATAGGCGCGGCGGTTAATCATGTGCCACAACCAGATAGCAACTAAGGCACCCAGAACGGCAACAAAAAGACCGGGAATACTAAAAGTTGTCGCTGTTAACTGGAGAGTTCCTGTTGAGAAGAACGTTGCCAAGGTTCCACCGACAAAAGCTCCGACAATACCTAACAAGATTGTGGCAAGAATGCCACCTCCTTGATAACCCGGATATATGGCTTTAGCAATTGCGCCGGCAATTAAACCTAAAATAACCCAGGCAAGAATATTATTCATGGCTTTAAATCCTTGAATGTCTAAGACGAATGTTCTTTATGTTTTAACCTTAGCAGCGAGCGCCACTATTAAGCATCTACCAAATGATATAAGCACTTAGAAACAATCTGAATGATGCGAAAAATTGCGCTGCCTTGACAGAGAAATTAAGAACTGTAAATAAATAGGTGAAGATCAAGCCAATTTTGAAGTTCAGTAAAGCAGCTTTTCCAGGTTATCCTGTCAACGTGCATCAAATTCCGATTGCCAGCTAGCTGTCAAACTCCAAGCATTCCTCACCCTCTCACCTCTTTTCCCTTGTCTTATCAAGAGACGAACTGATTTGCGTACTAACTTCGCACCCACGTTAGCGTCAGAGTTTGCTTGCATCGAGCTTCACACTTTGTAATCGGATGAAGCCGGTGTCGCGCCGAAATGGTTGTCGAGTACGTGTAACGCAGGCAGGGTGAGCTTGTAGGGACAACCGCTGAAAGCCGGATGCTTGATATTTTTTAAAATAGCTCAACATTTTAACCCAATCGATGCCGTTCCGGTTGCCTGTAGAGTCCGGCTGGTTGATTGTCCCATGAATGGCAACAGCAGAGTGTGCTTGCAGCTACCTTATAGAAAATCCCGGATTGGGTTCTATCGTGTCTGTGACGATTCGGAAGGGGGTAGGGAAAAACGGGAAATTTTACTGCCGGCTTTTTTTTGTGAGAAAAAGTCTTACTGCCAATTAATCCGTACTTATTCTGATGTTTTCGCGTTTTTTTTCAACTAAAATCTAAAACTGCTGAGGTACAAAAACTGAGCTTTATAAAAGGAACAAAAGCCAGATTATGACCGACATGACAGCCAGAGGATGCATCTCATTACAGGCCACAGTTCCTGATATCAATCAATTTCAGTTATTTTTATCCTTTCTTATTTCTTGTGAAAATCACGGCTTGCAAAAGAGAAGTGCAAAACAATAGAGTTATCGAGTTCAGCCGATTTTTAATGCCGGCTGTCAGTCTTGTTGCCGGTGCTTTTTGTGCAATTGTAGCCTTGGCAACCAGCACTCGCACCTTAAGGACAGCTAACGGTTCCCGACTTGATATTGTGCAAATCGATCCGGTCTATCTTCACGCCTTTAGCTAAAAAACTAGAGCAATAACTTTACATCCAATTGTTTTTTGGGTCAATCACTTGCAAATGTAGGGTTATCAAGTGAAGTGCATTTGCCGGCGAAAAGACAGCGCTTTACGGTTGCCACTTACTCAAGTGTCCACTGAAATTGCAGTAAAAACCGTTATCTGAAGCGTCACCAGATGCCATTGAGATAACCACCTTTGATAGTGATACGTTGCCGAGACTGTAGGCATTGAGGAATTCGTAAAGTTGAACCATCGCATTCAGGAAGGTTCACATGGAATTTTTAGCCTACTTTTTCCCAATGCCCAGCCGGTTCGATTATCCGACTCATGTTGTTCTAACGAAGACTACTGCCGGCGAAGGAACTGAAACAGCCTCGGCGGAATTTCTGATGCGACTTGCTTAATTTTAACAATTCTCTCACTTCAAGAAGGTAGCAAAAGCGATGTTTAACCCTTTTAAGCTCTACAATGCAGTTAAACCTAAATATAGAAAAAGAAGGAACTACTACCTCAGACATTTGTTAGGAAAGCCGGGGGAAGAAGCCATTGTTGAAGAAATTATTGAAGGCCCGTATAAGGCAGGACGGGTCAAGTTTAGAGGTAGCTGGTGGCCGGCTAAATGTGAGCGCTCACTAACCCTAAATCCCGGCCAAAGAGTGCTTGTTAAGGGAATTCATAACATCACACTGCTGGTTGAACCAGTTGTGTCGAATTCTATAAGATAAGGAGTCAAACTCAGCGATTACAGTTTCTAGATGAGGCGAAACTTTTTTAACTTGTTCTCGTTTGAGTTTTGAGGTTCCATCTAGCTTTTAATTATATCAATCTACACTGCACTAGAGATGATGCGTCACGGCTCGTCAATGCTTCTCTACGATGTGCAGGATTGTTAACTCAACAGGATCAGAGTATGGAGATGTAGGGGCGGGTTTAGCTATACACTTTTTACTCTAACTGTTAAATCTCGCTCGAAACTCGCCCCTACTTTTGATGTCAAATGAGATTTTGAGAAAATGGCTACAGTAATTTGCGATTCTGCGCTGTTGGCTATCTGGTAAATCGCCGCTTCCGCCTTCTGGCAATCGCTTTGCGCTTGCGTTTCTCAATTGGCGTCTCGAAGTGACGCTGGCGCTTCATATCAGCAAAAATGCCTTCTTTAGATACTTCACGCTTAAACCGGCGCAGCGCTGACTCAATTCCTTCATTTTCACCCAGAATAATTTGGGTCATTCTGTCTACTCCTAAGCGTTGAACTATTGTTGGATGATTGCATTCACCCAAGTGAATCAAACCGCGAAATAGGATAGAACAAAAATTCAAGGTCATTCAGTTCTTGGCTTGGCTTTCAATGGCTGAATTTGCGCTAAACGGCGCAGACTCATCGCCCTTGATCGCTGACGCCCCAGATCCCTAAGCAAATCTCAGCGCTTTGAGTGTAAGACTGAGGTAAAACCTAGTGACCGGAACTGAATGACCCTGGCAAGAAGTTCACCTTATTAACTGCATTGAAGGCTTTATGACTAAAGCTTAATAACGTCGGGAAGAATATCCGCCGCGATTTTTATCTCCCCAGCCACCGCCGCCACCCGACCGCTTGTTTTCTTCACGCGGTTTGGCTTTGTTCACTTTTAGATCGCGGCCCATCCACTCCGCACCATCTAAAGCTTCAATAGCTGCAGTTTCTTCGGCTTCGGTTTCCATTTCTACAAAACCAAAACCCCGCATCCGCCCGGTTTCACGGTCAGTGGGGAGTTGAACTCGCTTCACGGTTCCATATTCCGCAAAAACGCTTGTTAGGTCTTCTTGGGTAACTTTGTAGGATAGGTTGCCTACATAAATTGACATAAAGTCTCTCCAGACTTAAATCAGATAGTGTAGAGATTTCGATCCGGAGATGCGCCTGTAACAAAAAATAACAAACACTGCCGCCGAACTTACTTCTCGTCCAGAATTATAGCACAAATTATCGATTTAAATTCATTTTTTATACTTTCTTAAAGCCAGTGACAGTGAGGCTTGATGGGCACTAGGATTCACCCATACAGATTCAATCCCCACCGCAGTTGATGCCATATAGCGATAATTGAGTCGGGTTTGCGCGAAGGATGCCGAGGCGTGCTATCAGGGTGAGTGCGGAGATTGCAGCAAGTGGCTAGGAAGCGCTTCCACCAGCTTGATGCCTTCAAACAAAAATCTGCAATTGCAAATCCGAGGCGGGTTTGACTGACCGGCAGATGCTCGATATCATCGTTTCTTGCCCGTTTATCAAGCCGGCATACCTCACCGACATCATCAGGGGAAACTGCTGCCGTGCTTGAGAGATGCGATTGTCTTCGGCTGGCGATAGGGGAAGCCGGTTTTGTGCCTCTTTAGATAGAGCGAGACTTTCTAGTTATTGCGCCTTCCAATCTGTGGCGTCTTCATATTCAGGGAAGGTGTGAACCGACTTGCCGGTGCCGGCTGCTGCTTTTGTTGCAATAGGGCACATTTTGACAGGGAAACAATCTCACGAGCACAATCCTATCGCAGTCGATAAAATGCGATACAGAACACGCGCGAACATCCCTCTTAAGATAGATATTGCGGCAACCAGACCCAATTACTAACTTTTTATCAAAGCTCTACCCAAGGATAGGTTATAAAACCTGACTGTTCGATATGCTAGCGGTAACTCCCAACGATTCTCTAACAATTTTAAGGATAAAGTTGCTATGCCAGAAAGTTTTTTACTGAGTCGCGTTTTACTTCGCTTTGTTCCGGAATTTACGGATATTATTGGAGATTTATCGGCAATCGCTGTCACGCCTGATGGTAGCTTATGGGTGGCTTCTGATGAAACAACAACAATTGAGCGTTTATCTCAGCTTGAACCCTGTATTTTTGGAGACCATAAGCGATTTGACATTGGAGATTTTATTGAGCTTTTTAATGATAAAGATGAAATTGATATTGAAGGGATGGATTATACCAATCACTATCTCTGGTTTATCGGTTCTCACAGTACGAAGCGTAAACAACCCAAGGGAAATGATTCCGAAAAAGATATTCAAAGATTGGCCGAAGTTAAAACCGAATTAAACCGTTACTTACTCGGTCGAATTCCGGTTTTTGATGAACAATTGTTTAAGTCATGTTCGCATCCAGAGAACCCGGAACAAAAACTCACGGCTGGATGCCTTCAAAAATCAGACTCACTGCTTAATATTTTAGAAAATGACAGCCATCTCGGTTCATTTATAGCAGCCGGTATTCCCTCTAAAGAAAATGGGTTTGATATCGAAGGATTAGCTGTTCGTGGAAATAAAGTTTTCATTGGGTTGCGCGGGCCGGTGTTGCGAGGTTGGGCGATCATTTTAGAAATAGAAGTTGAAGAACCCTACCCCGGAGTTTTAGCCCTAAAAGAAATCGGCCCGCAAGGTGAGCGGTATAAAAAACATTTTTTACATCTGAATGGGTTGGGGGTGCGCGAACTGTGTATCGATGGCAAAGATTTAATCATTCTTGCCGGCCCGACTATGGATCTAGAAGGTCATCTGAGACTATTTCGTTTGAAAAATGCCTTAGAACTTTCAGGAAACAGTCTATTTTCACAAGAGTCGGGACAGTTAGAAGTTTTATTCGATCTGCCTTTTATACTGGGTGCAGATCACGCTGAAGGT
Source organism: Microcoleus sp. FACHB-68 (assembly GCF_014695715.1). Taxonomy (NCBI): domain Bacteria; kingdom Bacillati; phylum Cyanobacteriota; class Cyanophyceae; order Oscillatoriales; family Microcoleaceae; genus Microcoleus; species Microcoleus sp. FACHB-68. The sequence continues at coordinate 1,546,245 of NZ_JACJOT010000008.1, read as the reverse complement.
TTGGCACTTTTTCCCTGTTTGGGGCAGCCAAATTCTCTTTTAGTGGTTTATGATTCACCGGATGCCGCCAGAAAAGTTGAGGAGCATGGTGTTTTTGCAGATGTTTTTAAGTTGAAGCGATAACAAGTGCTTTTGAGCGTTTCTCTGCTGTTTAAGTGAGGCCACCCTGAAGAAACGCAGAACCGGCAGCAATCAGTCCAGTTCCCCTATATTATGAGTAATTACCAAACTTGATAAGATTTTGGTAATTCCCATTCATTGCTCCTAACGGGTTGTAAATGCTGTTAGAAACCTCCGCACGCCAAGAAGACAAAGATTCTGACTCTTTTGCATTTCGCAACAGTTGAGTGGCTTCCTCTGTCGGTAAAGGCCGGCTGAAAAAATAACCCTGCATATACTGACATTGCAAATCTCGCAGTAAATCCTTTAATTCTTCTGTTTCTACCCCTTCTGCCACCACTCGAAGATTCAGTCCATATCCTAAAGCAATAATTGCCTTTACAATCGCAACATCATCACAGTTTGCAATCAAATCCCGAACAAAAGACTGGTCAATTTTGATCGTGTGAAAGGGAAACTTTTTTAGATAACTGAGCGAAGAATAACCAATGCCAAAATCATCTAAAGAAAGGCGAATTTCCATTTTATATAATTCTCGCAAAATGAACTGAGTTGCCTCTATATTTTGCATCGCCACAGTTTCCGTAACTTCCAACTCCAAAAACTTAGTGTTTAACCCAGTTTCTAATAAGACTTGGCTTACCGTTTCCACAAAGTCCGGTTGCTGAAGCTGTCGGGCAGAAAGGTTAATTGCGATACCAATCGGTGGCAAACCGGCTTCCTGCCAAGCTTTATTTTGAGCGCAGGCAGTCTTTAATACCCACTCACCCAAAGGAATAATTAATCCATTTTCTTCGGCAAGGGGGATAAAGGTTGCAGGAGAAATCAAGCCTTGAGTGGGGTGCTGCCAGCGCACCAAGGCTTCCATTTGAGCGATTTCTCCTGTCAGCGTATTAACCAGAGGTTGGTAATAAATTAAAAACTCTTCTCTCTCTAAAGCGTGGTGCAAGCTATGTTCCAAAACTAGCAATTCCGAGGCTTTAGAATTAATAGCCGGTGTATAGAGCTGAAACGCATTGCGTCCTTGTTCCTTAGCACGATATAGCGCCGCATCTGCATTTTTGAGCAGGGTTTCAGCATCTTCGCCGTCACTGGGATAAAACGCAATTCCAATACTGCTAGTAATGTGAAGTTGATGGCCTTCTAAATAAAAAATTGGCTTTAAGGCTTCTAAGATTCGCTGGGCAATTTTAACAGCATCTAGCACACAACTGATTTGAGGCAATAACAGAGTGAATTCATCACCTCCCCAACGGGCAATCGTATCGCCAGAACGCAAACAACTTGTCAATCGCACAGCAACAGCTTCTAACAAGTGATCACCAACAGCATGGCCTAAAGTATCATTGATTATCTTAAAGCGGTCTAAATCCAAAAACATTACAGCCAGTATGTTCCCAGAACGCTGGGAGGAAGCTAATGCAATGGCAAGGCGATCATTAAATAGCATTCGGTTAGGTAAGCCTGTCAGGAGATCATGCAATGCTTGATAGCGAATTTTTTCCTCTGCTCGCTTACGCTCAGTGACATCCCGAAAGCTCCAGACTCGGCCAACAATATTTTCTCCGATTCGCTGCGGCTGGGAATAACGCTCAAAACTGCGACCATTTTTGAATTCAAAAATGTCGTAGCTTTCGGCTTCTGGTGTAGCGTAAAGTTCCTTAACTCGGCAAAGAAACCCTTGAGGATCTGTGAGCTGATCCAAAACAAAATTCAAGACAACGCCGTCTTCTGGCAACGTGATCACAGAAGTTGGAACTTGCCACATTTCTAAAAACTTCTGATTATAACTCTCTATTTTTCCTTCTCGATTCACGACAAAAATGCCATCTGTCGTTGATTCCAGTGTGGCGCGGAGCAGAGACAGCGATTTTTCAATTTCCTCTTGAGCTTGTTTACGCTCCGTGATGTTCCGGGCAATAACAAGGATTTGGTTTTCCAGTAAGGGAACAAACCTTGCTTCAAAACTTGTTTTTACATTTTGGATAAGGCGCGAATACTCAACATCAACTAAGGACTTTTTTGCCAGAACTTGCTCAAGGGCTTCGGCGCACTGTTGCGCTGCGCTCGGTGTAATCACATCTTGGATTCGCCTACCAATTAATTGGGCGGGTGGCTCAGGCCAATCAGCATTTTGTGGGGTGTGGCAATCAATAATCGTGCCATCTGAATGTAGCCGGAAGTAGATATCGGGAAACGCCTCAAAAATAGCTTTCAGCTCAGCAGTTGTGCGGAGTAACTCCTCTTGGGAACGCTGACGCTCAGCAATTTCTTTTTGTAGTTGCTGGTTCGCATTTTTTAAATCAGCGGTGCGCTCCTCAACTCGGTTCTCAAGCGCTTCATTAGCTTGTTTGAGTGCGGACTCTGCTTGTTTGCGCTCACTGATATCTCGCCAGCAACCAACAATTTCTACCACATTGCCGGCTTCATCTACAATCAGTTTCAGTTCATCGTGCATCCAGTGATATTGTCCGTCTTTGCAGCGGAAACGGTATTCATGAGAGTGGAAACCGGCTTCAAATAAATGCGATATCCCAGCCATCACACGGGGGGCGTCTTCTGGGTGAAGCCGGCTCGCCCAAAAGCTAAAATTATTTAGAAAATCGTTGGGTTCAAAGCCCATCTGTGCCGTCACATTTTCGCTGATAAATGTTGGGCTAAAATTGCCCTCAGCCTTGCAGCTGTAAATTACTGCCGGACTGGTATTAAGCAAATGCTGCAAACGTTCCTGAGTCTTGAGCAGTTCTTGCTCTGTCTGTTTGCGCTCTTGCGCCAAGGAGATGGCTGCCGCCGCTGCCGCCAGCAGGTTGACTTCCACCGGCTCCCAGGCACGCGCTTCAGTACAGTTATCAAACCCGATAATGCCAAAGAACTCACCATTGACTGTAATCGGCAACACGAGAATCGAAAGAATGCCCTGAGGTTCTAAGACAACACGCTCTGATTCCGGAAATTCGGCGACGATGCCGGCAATGATTTCGCCCCGTCCCAGAAACTCGCCCCATCGGGGGAAGAAATCATTGTATGAAAGGTTTTGTAGTTCAGGATTGTCAAGTTCAGGCTGGATACCTTCGGCACACCACTCTGCACGCTGGCTCATCAGCAACCCGCCTGTTTCGCAGCGATGGTTCTCGAACACGTAAATGCGACTAGCGCCAGAAGCTAGCCCCAAGGGCGTCAGCAGCTCCGTGTAGCAACTGGGACTGCCATCAAACGTCAGCAGCCGGTGCTCAACTTCCACTAATGCCCACAAGTATCGTTCACGCTTCGCCAGTGCCGCTTCTGTCCGCTTGTGCTCGCTGATGTCACGGGCGATCGTGGAGAGAAAGTCAACGCTGCCATCTGGCTTTTTATGAGCAATGATTAACTGGCTGACCGGAATGATGCGCCCATCACGGCTCTGCAGGGCTGATTCACCTGTCCACACTCCATCGCGGATGGCAGCGGGAATCCCCTCCTCTAGAATAACTTGACCGGCCCATTGCGGGTGATAAGTGGCGACGGTGATATTTGAGGTATCTTCTTGTTGGCCGAGTCCCACCAACTGCCGGCCTGCCCGGTTGATGTAGAATGCAATTCCTTGGGAATTGGCGGTGCCGACGAAGTCGCTTGTTGCTTCTATGATTGCCGCAAGGCGTGTCACGGTTTCCTCGCTCTGTTTGCGAAAGGTGATTTCGCGGTAACTTGTCACAATCGCCGCGACACTCGGCTCAGCCAGCAAGTTATTTGCAATCACTTCAAAATCTCGCCAAGAACCGTCTATGTCTCGCAACCGGAACTCAGCCGTAATGTTGGTAGATACAGCAAGCAATGCTTCTGCTAAAAGACGTTCCCACTCGCCCAGATCGTCAGGATGAACCAGGGCAAAAGCTTTTTTCCCCAGCCAATCTTCAGGTTCATAACCCAAAATCTGTTTGAGTGAGGCGCTGATGTAACCAATGGTGCCATCGGCTGCAACGGTTGCGATAATGGCGGACGTATTTTGCAACAAGGCACGTAAGCGCGTTTCGCTTTGGCGTAGTGCTTGAGTTTGGGCGATCTCGATACTGAGACGCCGCTCAAATAAGAATGCCAGCAGTACCAGGATGAAGAAGATCGTACTGGCAATTCCAACCACCACTGCCGGCATTAAGACAGCCGGTAGGTTATAGCTTAAAGAAATTGGCGGTTGATACGCCAGCATGGCGCTCAAGGGCATCAACCCAATGCTAATTCCTAATGCGAAGGCACTGCCCGCTAGCCACAGGTGCCGGCTAAACCCTTGGGATGCTGTTATTCTTCGCGCCAGAGCCAGTGCTGCGAGGGAAGCGATCAGGGCAATGGCAATCGAAACAATAACCAGAGGAATATCATACGTGGTTCTCAGGGTTACGCCTGCGTCCGTCATGCCGCTCGTCTCCATCCCATAATTCTGGCTTTTTCTTTAAGCATGGTTTTTTATTTCACGTTCGAGTGTGAAGGTTTGGCCGGCTACTATAAATTTTTTGTAATGTTAAAGCTAAATGCTTAGGGTTTATAGAACTCTAAAATCAATAGTAGGTTTTTAGTCGGTTCACAGTTTTCCAGCTCAATCCTTATGATTGTGTTTAAACTGTTCGCATGATAACTTTGCTGCCGGTGAGGATTTCCTTGAATAGGTTCTTGCCAAAATTGTTTGGCTGAATTGCACTCTCAACCTAGCTGCTATCTTAAATATTAATGCAAAAATTAGTAATTTTCTTTCTTCAAACGTAGAAAATCACTCTCGGCGATCGTGTCTATAGTCACGAACCGGCTTAAATATAGCCTCCGTAAAATCATCAACCGTTCAACTGAGTTTCGTCTTCAGAATGGGATTTTTACTCAGCGACTTTAATCCATCCTTTATGTCAAAATTTGGAATTGGGCTGAACCGGCACCCGAATCCGCACATAACGAAGGATTACTCCTTACCGGCAACCGATGGGTGATGGTGATGATTCGTAGCCAAAACCGGCAAGTCTTCAAACTCCCCGATTTGAGAAGCCGGCAACTCGGCAGCGCCCCGACTGCTTTGGGTACGTCGCCCCATCCAAAAAGCGCCGGCTGCAATCATACCAGATGCCGGTATCGCCCACCACCAAGGCAAGGATGAAGGATTCAGCGGAACCTGTTGCGTTGGTGCGTCCTCGCTTTTCTGCTTCCCCGCGCCCTTATTGCCGCCTCTGAGCGATTGGGCGTACAGCCCGATCGCACCTTGAGTAACGATGCGATCGCCCTCAAAAATGCCGGTTTTGATTTCAACCCAATCACCAGAAGTTTGACCTAAAGTTACCTCAACCGGCTCAAAATTCTTACCGTTTTGTACATACACCAACGCCTTGCCATTTCCCTCAACCACCGCACTGGCAGGAATCACCACCAAAGCCGCCGAAGTTTTATCCGTTAAAACCTCTAATTCGGCAAACATTCCCGGTTTTAACTGTCCGCCGGCATTCTCCAATTCTGCCTTCACCGGCACCACCCGCGTTTCCCCGTCCACCACAGCGCCAATCATGGCAATTCGACCTGTAAACGTGCGATTTGGCAAGCTAGCTACCTTAACGCGAACTTGTTGGCCGGTTTTCACCTGATCTAAATCTTTTTCATAAATATTCGCCGTTGCCCAAACCCGACTATCATCCAAAATCGTCATCAGCGCTTGGCCGGCAGCATCAATCGATTGTCCTATCGTAATTTCTCGGTGAGCAATTGTACCGGAAATTGGAGCCGAAACCGTCACCAGTCCTTCCGCATTCGCCGCCGTTCCCATCTGTTTCAGCCGCGTCTCGTAAGTGGTGCTGCTCAATTGCAACCGCGATTTTGCCACCTCAAGCGCTGCCTCCGCCCGTTTAATTTCCGCCTCAGCCTCCAAAACGTCCCGACGCTGCTGTGCCTTCGTCACCAAGGATTCGGCTTCAGCGTATTTGCCTTGGGATTCCCGCATCTCCCGCAGGGGCAGATCCGCCTCAGCGCGTTTCACTTCAGATTGGGCTTTGAGAACATCAAGGCGGCTGGTTGCCCTAGCGACTTGGGCTTTTGCCTCTGCTAAGTGCGCTTGCGATTCCAACATCTGCCGGCGTGGCAGTGCGCCCGACTCTGCCAACTCTTGATCTCGGTCATACTGTTCCTGAGCAACGGTTAGTTCGGTATCGGCTTGCGCGATCTCGGCTTGCGCGATGGTTAGCTGGCGCTGATAGTCTTCTTTGGCGAGTTTCACCAGCGCTTCCTCATTTACCAATGATTGATCGCGCTCATACTGTGCTCTGGCTGCTGTTAGTTGAGTCTGGGCTTGTGTGATGTCGGCTTCCGCGATGGTTAGCTGACGCTGATAATTTTCTTTAGCCAGTTTCAAGTTAGCCTCGGCTTCCTTAATATTTCCTTCTGCCTCCGCCCGTTTTTCCAAGGAACTGACGCGCAGTTCTGTTAATTCATGACTTGACAAAATCGCAATACTTTGACCTTTCTCCACCACGTCGCCCGGTTCCACCAATAGCTGCACCACTTTACCGGCTGCCGGTGCCGTGACTTCCACTTTTTGGCTGGGTAAGGTTTCAATTTGGCCGGTGGTTTTAATGCCAACATCCAGGGGTTGCCGCACGACTGGGTTGACCTGAATTCCCATACGTTTAACCGTTTGGGCATCTACCTGAATGCTTTCGGCAGTGGTTGCGGCTTCCGATTCACTATGAAATTCATCCCCGTGGCCGGCATGAGACAGAACCGATGCCGGTGTTAAGAAACTGAAAAACAAATAGGCAGCAATGGAGGGGGAAGCGAGGTAACGGACGAAGAATTTCCATCCTTTACGTTCACAATGATTTGCTGACCCTTTTGATTTTGTTGGGGGAAGAGTAGGCAATTGCATGAGTGAGTTGTGCTGATAGGGCTACCGAATCTGAAGGCGCGGATGTGCCGGCAGCAGGAAAACACTCTTTCAGACTTGCACAGAAAAATGAAATCAGCATGAAATGTTCATCTCATAGCAAATGCCAAGTTTCGGCAGATATAATAAGTAACATTGCCTAGGTATTTGAATGTAATAAGAGATACAAAGTTAACGCATAGTTTTTACGGATAAAAGGCAGCAGGCTCATCCTGGATACTGTTAAAAACCAGTGGAAACACTAAAGGAATTTATTAATAGATAGAGTCAATTTATAGGTAACCACATTCAGGGACGCCGGCGGCAAGGAAAAGTTTCTTATGAATACCTATCTTTTAAATTTATTCCTATTTTCTCAACTCAACAAAACCGACAGTAAAGGTTTTACAACGTTTGACCTGTTAGCTCATATTTTCGCCACAGTCATTTTGCTCATGGCCGTGCCGGTGTTGTTTTTCTCACCGCAGCCTGGAAGTGATACCGCCTATCAGGGAAGTCAAACCGTCCTGATTCGGTTTAAGTATTAAAACTTTTCTGGCTCAATCATGGAAATCTATCCCCTTTAGGCTGTGAACGGTATTGCCGCAATTAAGTACACATCCCTCGCTGTGATCGCTTTAAAATTCTTTGATTTTGCCTTGCCTCGCATAATGCGATGTGGTTACGTTCATAGGATTTGACCAAGGGGTAAAAATTTCGGTGACTGACTCTATGTAGAGTAATAAAAAAGAGAGATCACTTACCAATCATCGTAGTCAGTCGCATCAATTATCTCACCTGTTTCTGTATCTTCAACTTTAACAATAAACCCGGTAGCTCCTATGCTCACTTGAGTAAACCGATAAATATATCTGGGTGTAAGTGCTTGCTCGTTCATCCAGTTTTTCCACTGTGTTAAAGTCTGATATTCCTGCTCTGCAATCTGGCAAACCAACGTAGAATTTCGCTTTCCAGACCAAGGGTGGTCAAGTTTCTTATCCATCACATAGGACAAAAAGGAAAACTGAAGGGCTGGCTCTCTTATTATTGAAAAAAGCCTATTTGCTTTCTTTATATCTACCTCTAAATCTAAAGCATCACCTGTTAATGAGTGTTCAATTCTCAAATTACATTTAGAACCTTTTAATCGAAACTTATAGACACAGGCACTACTTCCAATAGCCCCGTAATAAGGCAAAATCTCCCCCTCTTTCTCTGCCTGTTGCATCATCTCTAAGATAAACCCTTGGACTGAAAAGCTTCCTTTGAAAGAACCCGTTGCTAATTGTTCTTTAAATACCATTTCATCAATTGAATATTCCCAATCATATAATTGTTTGACAAGTTCACCCGAAACTCGAAATCCGATTTTCTTATGGGACTTTTGTACTTCCAGCATGGCTGCACCTCCCTACGTTTTGAGTATTATGATATCAATTAGCTAACTTCTTCCCAAACGGTGTTAGCAACTTGGCTCAAAATCTCTTTCAATCGCCTATCGAAGCTGGTGGGATTGTCGCTCCGTCAGGCTGCCGGCTTTCCCATCCAAGCTTGTCTCCTCCTCTGGCTGAGGTTGCTGCGGCGGCTTCTTTTTGGTGAAGCGATCTTGAATCGATATAATCACCACATACAAAATCGGCACCACAAACAAACTCAAGAACGTAGAAACAACCATCCCCCCTGCAATCGCATTACCCAGAGAACGCCGGCTTGCTGCCCCTGCACCTTCAGGATTAATTAAGGGAGCAATCCCCAAGATAAACGATAAGGAAGTCATCAAAATCGGTCGCAAGCGCTCTTGAGAAGCCTCAACCGCCGCCTTAGCAGTGGAAAGTCCTTGCTGTCGCAATTGGTTGGCAAACTCCACAATTAAAATGGCATTTTTACTGGCCAAGCCAATCAACATCACTAAACCGATTTGGCAGTAAACATCATTCGACAAACCCCGCATCGACTGCGCTAGCAGCGCTCCTAAAATAGCCAAAGGAACCGATAGCAAAATAATTAGAGGATCGACATAATTCTCGTACTGAGCGGCTAAAACTAAAAACACAAAAACAAGCCCCAGTCCGAAAATTATGGGGGCTTGACCGCCCGATTCAATTTCTTCTAATGAACTCCCCGACCATTCATAACCAAAACCTGCCGGCAGCACTTGAGCTGAAACCTGTTCCATTGCCTCAATCGCATCTCCAGAACTAGATCCCGGCGCAGGGGCACCATTAATTTCAATTGAGCGGAATAGATTATAGTGATTAATCGTTTGCGCCCCCACTGTGGGAGTAATTTTTACCAAATTACTCAAAGGAATCATTTGATTTCTTTGAGAGCGAACGTACAGTTTACCAATATCCTCTGGATTAGCGCGAAACTGTTTGTCTGCCTGAACATACACCCGATAATTGCGCTGCTGCAAATTGAAATCGTTGACATATTGCGAACCCAAAGCGCTTTGCAAGGTACTGAAAATACTATCGATTGGAACGTCTAGTGCTTTGGCCTTATTACGGTCTACTTCAACGAGAAGTTGAGGCGTATTTGCCGCGAATGTGCTAAACACCGCTTGCAATCCAGGGGTTTGATTCGCTTGCTTGAGTATAAGACCCATCGATTGCACAAGGGAATCTAAACCGCCATTACCTTGTCGATCTTGCAGTTGAAATTGGAAGCCGCCAAATTGCCCTAAACCTTGAATAGCCGGCGGATTAACCGGCAAGACTCTAGCTTCTGTGATTTGCGAAAAACTCCCCATCAATTTGCCTAAAATGGCTTGCACGGATTGATCTTTTCCGTGGCGTTCTTTCCAAGATTTGAGCGTGGTAAAGATAATGCCACTATTCGCTGTGCTGCCACTAAAACCAAAACCCCCCACAGAGAAAGTCCCCACGACTTCAGGCAGTTTGAGGATTTCTTTTTCAACCCGATCCATTACCTCGCGGGTGTATTGCAGCGAAACCCCCTGTGGCCCTTGGATAATTGTGAGAAAATAGCCTTGGTCTTCTTCTGGGATAAATGCGGTCGGTACTGCTAGGTAAAGCCAACCCGTGAAGGCAATAGAAACCACAAAAAGCCCGACAACGAAGAGTTTAATTTTGGTTAGAAATAACAAGAATTGCCGATAGCGCCGGCGCGTCCAGTCTAGCCCCCCATTAATTCGGTCAAACACCCAACCAATTGGGCCTCCCTGATGCTGTCTCCGACGCAATAATATAGCCGCAAGAGAGGGCGTCAGGGTAATTGCCATAAAGGTTGAAAGCAAGACTGAAAAGGCAATTGTCAGCGCAAATTGTTTGTAAAGTGCTCCTGTGGTGCCGGGGAAGAACGCCACTGGAATAAACACGGCCATTAACACCAGTGAAGTTGCAACGACCGCACTGAACAGTTCGCGCATTGCCTCAGATGCCGCTGCACGCGGATTCATTCCCTGAGTTTGAATCAGTCGGTCAATATCCTCCACCACAATGATGGCGTCATCCACCACCAACCCTGTCGCTAAGGTTAGGCCAAACAGAGATAAACTATTAATTGAAAATCCAAAAATCTTGATAAAAGCAAATGTGCCAATTAAAGAAATCGGAATTGTAATCGTTGGAATTAACGTTGTTCTCCAATCTTGCAAAAATACAAAAATAACGATAATGACTAGCACAATCGCTTCAAATAGTGTCTTAATCACTTCTGAAAGTGACTGTTCTACAAATAAAGTGGTATCTAGCGCTACTTGATATTTCAAGCCGGGAGGAAACCGTTCGGCTAGTTTTACGATTTCGGCTTTCACCCCTTTGGCAACATCCAAGGCATTACTGCCAGGAAGCTGGTAAATCCCTAACCCCACCGCGTCATTGCCGCGAAATCTCAAGAACGAGTTATAATTTTCCGCTCCCAATTCCGCCCGCCCTACATCTTTAAGCTTGGTTAAGGCTCCACTTTCTTCTGTTTTAAGAACGATTTCTTCAAATTCCTTGGCATCTGTTAACCGGCTCACCGCTCGCAAATCCAGTTGATACATTTGCCCTTCTGGAGCCGGTTCCTGCCCGATTCTTCCCGCCCCAACTTGGATGTTTTGTTCAGTCAGTGCCCGCGCGACATCCTGAGTTGTTAAACCTCGACTAGCAAGCCGGTTGGGGTCTAGCCAAATACGCATCGCATAGCGGCGTTCCCCAAAAATTCGCACGTCGCCTACACCCTGTACTCTTTTTAAAGCATCTGTTAGGTAAAGGTCAGCGTAGTTGCTTAAAAATATGTTGTCGTATTCATTATTTTCGGTAAATAAACCAATTGCTAAGAGAAGGCTACTAGACTGCTTTGTTACCCGAACTCCAGTGCGCTGCACCACATCTGGTAGTTGCGGCTGGGCAACAGAAACTCGATTCTGAATATCAACGGCGGCAATATCTTTGTCACGCGAGGGGTCAAAGGTGGCGGTAATACTGCTGGTGCCGTCGTTACTGCTACTAGAGGTTAAATACCTCAACCCCTCAACCCCGTTAATTTGCCTTTCTAAGATGTTCGTAACGGCGTTTTCTACGACTTCAGCACTGGCTCCACTATAGTTAGCCGTGACGTTGATTTGAGTGGGACTGATATCCGGAAAACGAGCAATAGGGAGCGTAGGAATACTAATCGCTCCTAACAGAATAATAACTAAGGCACAAACGGTTGCAAAGACAGGTCTTTTAATAAAGAAATCTGCAAACATATTTTTAGTAGTTGTTAGTTTTATTGGTTAGTTATTAGTAGTTAGTGGCCAAATATTTGCAAAATTTACCCTAACTACTAACTCCTACCTATTTTCCGGCTTCGGGGATGATGGGAGCGCCATCAGTCAGATTTAGAATGCCGGAGACAACGAGGTTTTCTCCAGCTTTTAATCCTTCAATCACTTGGTAATTATTTCCTTGGATGTCTCCCAACTTCACTGGCTTTTGCCGAGCGATCAGTTTCGATTGTTCCTTGGTTTCAGCCACAAACACAAAAGTTTGGCCGCCCAACCGGCTGATAGCGTTAACCGGCACTAAAATTCCAGAACTTGTATCCCAGATCACTTTGGTTCGCACAAACTGCTGGCTGAGCAAATCCCCAGTGCTATTGCCAAAGGAGGCTTTAGCCACAACAGCTTGTGAATTTGCATTAACCTCTGGAGAAATAAAACTGATTTGACCCGTCGCTATCGGCTTTCCTTGGGGATCTAACAATTGCACCGGCAGCCCTAAGCGCAAGTCTGATGCCCGCTCTAGGGGAATGGACATCCGCAAGTCCAGGGTATTATTTTGAGTGACGGTCGTGATTTCCGTGCCTCTTGTAACGTAGTCTCCTGTTTTGATGGAGAAATCGCCAATTTTCCCAGCAAAGGGAGACAAAATTTGCGCTTTTTCCAGCACCGCTTCATTATTCCGCACTTGGGCTACGGCTGCGGCGACCTCCGCTTCTGCTTGAGCGATCTCTTCGGGACGGGTGCCATTCTGTAGCTGCTTCAAGGCTTGCTGCTGTTGAGCTAGTTCCGCCTCCAGCCGCTCGATGTCGGAACTTCGGCTTTTTTGCAATTGCTCCAAGCGTCGTTGGGCTTCTTCCAATTCGGCTCTAGCACTGCGATCTTCTTGGATGTATTGATCGAGGGTGTCTTGTGGAATCGCCCCCTCTCGCGCTAAATCTCGATACCGATCCAGCCGTTGCCGGGAGAGTTCTGCGTCTGCTCTCGCCCCTTGTATTTGTGCTTCTGCCTGAGCGATCTCTTCCGGACGCGCCCCACCTCTGGCATCTGCCAGACGTGCTTGGGCTTGAGCGACACGGGATTGCCCTTGGGCAATTTCCTCTGGGCGGCTGCCGGCTTGCAGCTCTCTCAGGCGAGCTTCGGCACGCATTTGGTTGGCTTTTGCTTGTCTGAGTTGCGCTTGGGCGTCCTCATTTTCAATGCGAGCGATCGTGTCTCCTTTTTCGACTAAGTCGCCGTCTCCAACGTAAATTTCTTTAACTAACCCGTCGATTTCAGACTTGAGGGCAACTGATTGCTGAGCGTCTAAACTGCCGACAAATTCCGTACTGTCTTCAACCGTAGACAGTGTCACCGGCGCGAGTTTAACCGGCACGCCTTGAGGTTTACCGGCTGCCTGCTGTGGCGCACCACCGGCACCACCGGCACCGCTACGCGACTGCCACCACTGCCAGCCAAAACCTGCCCCAGCTAACAGGACAATTGCTCCCAGAATTCCTAGCCAGATGCGCCGGTTTTTTTTACCCGATTTGGATGGAACCTCATCTATGTCTTCGTCTTCATCGGGTAGAGAGACGAGATATTCTTTTGCCTCTGTATCATCTGAAAAGTGGGCCAGTTCCGTCTCATCTGCCACTGCTTTTTCAGAGAATTTAGAATCATTTGTTTTCGTCATCAGCTAGGACTCCTGACCTTTGGCCAACATTGATATCAATGACAAGGATTTGCTGCAACAATGCTTGGTGCATACAACAAGCTTGCTGAGCGCCTTAAATTTTTTTGCCGGCGTCCGCTCTGTTTGCCTAACTTGACCTCTGGCCAGTTGGGGGAAAAGATGAATGGATACCGCTGCTGATTCGATTAGTTATTCGATTAGTTGGCAAGCTCTTAATTCATCACCCTTCGCTCCTGCATCGTGTTTAAGTTACTACCAATTGTTGAGAGCGCACTTCCTCCTCTAGGGTGAAGCGCCGGCAGTGGCAAAGGAGTAGATTTTTCAACGCTTCCCCCATCTGCACTTAGTCCAGCCGGCTCTCAGTTTCCCTTACCTTTGACTAAAGCTTTGGTTTCCTTTTTTGCGCCGGCCAAGTTTGTAGCCGGCAGGTTTAAACGTTCTTTATCAAGTTGATCGCTTAACCATTGCATCTCAGTGCTGTGGATCTCTAGCGATCTCTGCCATCCTGCCGCTTGGTAAGGATCGGCTGGGTTATGTTCGCGTACTTGATTTTCTAGATACTCTTGCCGCAGCCGGCACACCATTAAGCGGTGTTCGAGTAATTTGATTCGTTCTGCCGGTTCTAAATCGTTAAAAAAGAAAAACTTGATCATGAAGCGAGAGCGGCTTTTTACCCAGCTTTCCTGGGGATGCTCCAGCATTTTTTGCCGCCAGCTAGCACGTCCTTTGGCGGTGATGCTGTAAGTTTTGCGGCACGGGCCGGCATCCGATGTCTCTTCCGCACCCTCCTCTATCTCACCCCGCTCTTCCAAACGCTTCAGCAGCGGATAAATCGCTCCATAGTTGACACTGATGCAACTTCCCATGAATAGCTCTAGCTGTTGCTTCAGCCGGTAGCCGTGCAAAGGTTCGCGCTGCAATAAACCCAATGCTGATAGCTCAAGCATCTATATCAAACTGGTATACTAATAAGTAAATCTTCCTCTAAGTATATAACTTTTCACATAAATCTTGACTAAACTTAACAATAAAGGCGTAACTCCCATTCCTATGAGTCTAAGGATTTTCAGCTTCACAGTTTTAGCCGGCATACTCGTCGTTTCAACGGGTTGCGGGCTATTGCCCAAGCAAGAGGCAGATGCCCAACCTCAACCACCTAACGCACAACAGGGTGGAGGCGCAACGCCGGTGGATGTGGGAGTCGCCCGCACCGGCTCATTAGCCGAAGAATTGGAATATGCCGGCACCACTGCCCCCGTGCGGGAAGTGTCCTTACGTCCTCAAATCGAAGGTAAGTTGCTGAGCCTCAACGTCAATGTGGGAGATTCGGTTAAACAAGGCGAAGCCATTGCCAGACTGGATAACGCTCTGCAAGCATCTGCCGTTGCCCAGGCAGAAGCAGAACTCGCGACGAGCAAATCTGAGGTGGCACGCGCCCAAACAGAAGTGAGCAATGCTCGTACCCGCGTAGAAGAGGCAAGACTGTTACTTCAGCAAGCGCAGGCAGATGCGGATCGCTTAGCTCCTCTGGCTAGGGAAGGGGCGATCTCACAGCAAGCCGCCCAACAAGAACAGACTTCAGCCCGCACAGCCGAGCAGGTTCTGCGCTCTGCGGAAGCCCAAGTCAGCACACAGCAGCAAGCCGTTGCAGCCGCTCAAGGGCAAGTTGTTGCCCAGCAAGCGCTGGTTGATCAAGCGAGAGAGCGGCTTTCCTACGCAGCCGTCAGCGCCCCAATTAGCGGCATTGTTACCCAGCGGATCACAGAACCGGGAAACCTTGTTCAGCCTGGAGGGGAAATTGTGAGAATCGGGGACTTTAGCAGCGTGAAAATCGCGGTTGAGGTGTCGGAATTGGAACTGTCAAATATTCGGGTTGGGCAAAGTGTCAAAGTTCGCTTAGATGCCTTTCCCGATGAGGAATTAACCGGCGATATCACCCTAATTTCTCCAGCAGCCGATCCGACGTCGCGCTTAGTGCCGGTGGAAGTTGTGATTCCCAACAGCAATGGACGAATTGGTAGTGGTTTGCTAGCGAGAGTTAACTTTGCAACCAGGCAAGTTGAGCGCGTCGTTGTACCCGATGCGGCGCTGCAAGCCGGTGGCAGGCAGGGGGGCAGAGGTGCCGGTGGGCAAGGCAGTAAGGGTGCCGGTGGGCAAGCCAGCAAGGGCGAGGGAGAAAGAGGCAGCACAGGAAGAGGGGAGCAAGGCAATAGCGGCGCAAATGCGAAATCGAGTGAGGGAGTTGTGTTTGTTGTCAAGGGAGAGGGCGAAAAGGCAACTGTAGAAGCGCGTAGTGTTCAAACCGGCGAACGAGCGAATGGACAAGTGGAAATTGTCTCAGGATTGCAACCTGGAGAGCGATATGTTACCCGCAGTGGCAAGCCTTTAAAAGATGGCGATTCTGTGCGCTTTAGTGTTTTGTCGGAAAAGTAGGGCGATTCTTTTCAGGTTGAGCATCTACTTCTTCTATAAGATAAAAACTGAGTAATAGATTTAAAGTTATTTTTTTAAACGCAGATAGTAGCTTATCGTTAGGCATAGATTCACTGTGATCTCATAGCTGTTTGACAAACTCTAAAACTGTAATTCTATCCTAAGAATAAACTACAAATTTCAATTATCTGGCCTCTTGTTTAGGGCTTGCATAACTTTGAGAAATTGGATTGCGTGGGCTTGCTCATTCGTCTTAAATTCCGCAAAAATTATCAAAATAAGTAACGTGAGTTCGGGTTAAGCCGCAGGCAGCAAATTGTAGTCAAGGGCAATAGAAGGCTTCTTTGGTTGGTGGCCCTAGGCGATCAATCTACAAACGATATTAACTAAGCAGTTGCTCGGCAAATTAATTTTGTAGGAGTGAAAAGGGCTTGAATAAGTTAATTTTCTAGGTTTTGATTTTAATAATTTTGTGTAGATTATAGGAAGTATCTTACCACTCCAGCTTGCGATCATCCGTCATCTTCTACGAATTTACCTGATTAAACCAATTGATGCTGAAGCACTGCGAGGAACAGTTCGGTAATTGAGGAACGATCCTCCCTCAGTTAACAACGAACTACTCCCCATATCTGTTATCACAACGGCTCAAATCAGCGGAAGCAGACAAGCTTGAACTCAACGCCAGTAGCTTTCAGCCGTCCGCTGTATTTGAATGGTAAGCTGCGTCAATATGAAAGCATACCTATGCGCCAAAGTGGGTAAGGGCTGCGCGGATCGCGATGAACCAAACCGCGAGGGTAGCGAACAGGTAGAGGTAGAACCGAAGCATAACAAGATTGAATGTACAGTGGACGGCGCTATGCAATGCGCGAAACCCAACGAAGATCCACGCGGCGGTTAGGTACACTGTATCGACTTGTTTTGTGACAAAAAGGTAGAGCACGAGCGCATAGAAAAGTACCGGAATCTCGAACAGATTTTTTAGGTTATCTGATGGATTGGATACGTTTCGCGGCCAGATTTGCATGGGTGCGTTAGATGCAACAAGGTCTTGCGGATCGATCTTCTGGCTTTTGATGAAACTGAGGCGACGAATGTACATATACAACCAGACTAGGAGTGTCAAAAACATTGTTGCAAAGAAGGGACTAAAGATTGCTTCTTGTGTCATCTTTACCTCTTAAACTTGTTCATTATGCTGATGATTGAGCGATAAGCTGCGCCATACACGATGGACAAGGCTTGAAGAAACGTAGAGTAACGAAAACCCGATTAAAGGGTGTAGTATCTCTAGGTGCAAAGGACTCTTGAGATGAATGCTGACAAACTGTAGTCCCAGCAGCACGGGTAGACTCGCAGTGAGGCGTTGTATTTGAGGTGGAAATGGGGTGATGAATGACCATCCTAGTAATACTAATGACAGTCCACCATATCCTCGGACTAGCCAAACGTGAATATTCCACCAAGCAGGACTAATAAAGTAGGCGATTCCGACTGTTAGCAATTGAGTAATCAAGCATAGGTTAAAGACGACTGAAGTCGCATAAAAGCCGACCTGCATCGCGCTTCTATCCGCGCGATCAATTTCTGGATTGATAGTCATATCAGGCGATGGTTGAGATTAAAGCTAATATAGGCTGAGCGCCTTAACGCTTCTAGACCTCGAACGGGTACACTTTAGACCCCTTCCCCCTTCACATATGACAAGTTCCTTAGAGCCTCTGTTGGAAGCCATTCGCCAAACCCATAGCAAATCCGACCTGCAAGCGCAAATCGCACCAAAAATTGGTGAATATTTTGCAGCGAAACGATGGGCAATTTTTTTCTTTGATCAACTGCCTTTAAATGATCGCAATTTTCAGGATTTTCTGAAAATTGCACTCTCAATCGAGCATAATCCTGTGGTGCGTTATTTAGCGGAGCGCTATGCTCCGGTTCACGAAGCATTAGTGACAACCCCCAAGGCTTGGAAATTAATCTGTCCTCGTCCCGATCACTGGCACGTGATGGCGGGACCTATCATTAATCACGGTCAAATCGTGGGCGTAGTCGGCTGCACACGCGAAAAGGCAATGCCTGCTTTTGATAGCGAAAATCTAGTCGATTTGGGTGCTATCTGCCTGCACTTATCGAGTTGGGTTGCAACAGGGGGTTCAGAAGGCATTTTTGCAGGAAAGTTACAGCAGCCAACGTTTAATAACGGTTTCCTTCAGAACGGCAAAGCCGAACGTTTGACACCTCGTGAGTTGGAAATTGCACAATTGGTGGCGTTGGGCCAAACAAACGCGGAAATTGGCAATCAACTTTGGATTACTGAAAATTCTGTGAAGCAAGCTTTAAAACGAATGTTCCGTAAGCTTGAGGTTTCATCCCGTGCACAGATGGTTGCACAGCTTTCAGATACAAGGCTTCATTCATCGGGAGCAAACTCAGATTTATTTAACTCGGTGCTGAATTCCCGCTAATAACCTTTCGGCTGTGTCCCCACTAAAGAATACCTAAAACAGTATTTGGCCGGGTAAACACAGCAACCATGAAACTTTAATAAATCCGTTAGCCGCTAGTTTAGACTTCACCTAAAAGTGTCCTTTCTGGCGGAGTCTAAACCACTCATTCTGGCATAGTTAATCCAGTGGTTAAGCAAGTATTTGTTTTGGTCGCTGATAAAAACGGTTGCTGGAATCGCTTTTTGTTTTAAGTTGCCGGTTAAAGAATCATTCTCGGCAGTTTGTCAAACTCAGACTTAACATTTCCGTTGACATCATTAAGTTGGGGTTGAATGACTGAGCAGCAGGGATCAGAATAAAGTGATGCCGATCACTGAAACCGCTTCAATCTATCACATAGCAAGGTTCAGTATAATCACAGATAAAATCTTCACAAGAGTTCATTATAAATATACAAACCTTTTGTGATAGAAACTCTTGGGAGGCTTAAATATGAAAATTTTTACCAAATCCTCAGAAAATCACCTCTCCAATCATGAAAATCCTGTTTCTGCAGTACCCGATGTTAACGAATGGATGCAGGAGCATCACTTACTGCTCAGTCTGATGGACGCTGTCAACAGGATGAAACATATATTAGCTGAGGCCGGCTTAAGAGAATGGCCAGAGTTTCCCGCTACTGCTGAGGGTAAGTTGATTTTGACAGATAAAGCGAAAGATGTTTTGAGAGCGAATTGTCAGGATGAGCATTGGGCGTATTTCGAGAATTATCTGCTAGATTAGGATAATTTCAAAGAAAAAGGGGAGAAAGTTTTTGCCGAATGCTTTTTACTTAAGGCTTTTTAAAATCTGTTTTCTTGGGCATTTTCCTGTACAGCGACTTAGCTGCCTGTATTTACAAATATCTCACTTAAAAACGACTTGTCGCTGCTAAAATCGGTTTGTGCCGGTTGATAAAGCACCGGCAAGTTTTGGCTTTTTGAGAGCAAAATAGTAAATTTACGATAAAAACTTTACACATGGTTTCAGCGACAGTCTTAAATAACTCTCAACTTCCAGAACCCCATCTAGTTGAGCCGGCACTCCAAGCACTGACAAAGTTTGAGAACTCGAAGGTTAGCGGAGTTTGGCCAGGATTAGCGCAACAAAAAGTAATTGAGCAGATGCGAGCGCGGGTCACAAATCCCTTTAATATTAATCAAGGCCGGCAGCCGTTTTGTGGCCCTGCTGCGGTTTTATTTGAGTTGGTTCGTAAACATCCCTCACGCTATGTTGAAATCTGTAGCAATTTATTTCAAATTGGCGGATTTCACGCGCAATCCAAATGGATACCGGCATCAGATAGCCTGCGAGAAAATCGAGGGGAACTGCAAATGGACGAAGCCGATTGGATGATTTTATCGACCCTAAGAGAATCAGAAAATGTGCTGTTTGATGTTGAACCAGACGCACCTGACATCATCCGCAATATTAGTGGAATGACAAAGTCTTGGGAGATGAAAGGATGGGTGGCAGAGGTGCTAGGATATCGCGAGGTAAAATATCACCATGCCTTTGTTATGGGAGATTTCGACGCCATGCGCGAGGCAGCAGAAGCCATTGATGCCGGCGGCGTAGCGTTTGCCTTGGTTAATTCGGATGGTTTGTTAACAGACAAGCAGCCGGTGATGCCTTACCCTAGTCACTGGATAGCATTGGTGGGTAATATTTCGATGCCAAGTAATCCGATCACTGGTAACATCAGTTTTGATATTTATACGTGGGCGAGAAAAATGCACGTAGAAGCTGATGTGTTCTCATTTAAAAAGTATTTTTGGGGAGTTGTAACGGGGCGTCCATGATGAAAAATGATTTACTTTTGCAAGGGTGCCGCTCACTTGCCGGCGAACAAATTGATATTGCAATTACAGATGGAAAAATTTCGGCTATTGCGCCTCATTTAGACGTTGAAGCTGAAATTGTGATTCCGATTGATGGCAAGCTGGTGAGTCCACCCTTTGTAGAATCGCATATTCATCTTGATTCCGCTTTGAGTGCCGGTGAACCGCGTGCCAATCAAAGCGGAACCTTATTTGAAGGAATTGAAATTTGGGCGGAACGCAAGCAAAATCTGACATTAACCGATGTTAAAGAACGGGCAATAGAAACACTTAAACAACAAGCTTCTCAAGGTGTTTTATTTGTTCGCACTCATGCGGATGTCAGTGAACCTAGTCTCACTGCTTTGCAAGCCTTGTTGGAAGTGCGAGAAGAAGTTAAAGACTGGATAACTGTGCAAGTCGTTGCCTTTCCGCAAGATGGAATTTATGGCAAACCAGAGAATGAAGCACTTTTAGAAAAAGCTTTAGAAATGGGGGCGGATGTAGTAGGCGGAATTCCCCATTATGAATTTACCCGTGAAGATGGTGTGCGTTCTGTGCATCGAATTTTTGAATTAGCCGGCAAATACAATCGGCTGATTGACATTCATTGCGATGAAATCGATGATGAGCAATCGCGCTTTTTAGAAGTTGTAGCCGCTTGTGCAATTCGCGCCGGCATGAATTCAAAAGTTACGGCAAGTCACACCACTGCCTTTGGATCGTATAACAACGCCTACGCTTATAAATTAATGGGATTGTTACAGCGTTCCCAAATTAATTTTATTGCCAATCCTCTGATTAATATCACCCTTCAAGGGCGGACGGATACTTATCCCAAACGCCGGGGTGTAACACGAGTCAAAGAATTGTGGCAGCAAGGACTTAATGTATCGTTAGGACATGATTGTGTCCAAGATCCCTGGTATAGTTTAGGCACCGGCAGTATGCTAGATGTTGCTTACATGGCTGCTCATGTTTGCCAAATGACCGGCATGGCAGAAATTGATGCTTGTTATGACATGGTGACAACTCAGGGATCGCGCACTTTGCAGTTAGATGATTACGGGATAGAAATTGGCAAGCCGGCAAATTTAATTGTTTTAGATGCCGGTGATCGGTTTGATGCTATCCGCCGGCGTGCTACGGTTTGTTATGTTATTTCTCAAGGTAAGTTGTTGGCGCAAACAGAAGTGCCTCAAACTAAGTGGCGACAGTAGGTGGTAAGAGGATTTTTTTAACCACAGATGCACACAGATAAACACAGATGGGTTATTGGTTCGTGTCAGAGATCTACTTATTGATGTTAAATTATCTGTTGGGATAAGAGGATTTTTTTATTTAACCGCAGATGCACGCAGATGAACGCAGATAGGTTATCGGTTGGGAGCAGAGATTTAGTTATAGATAAACACAGATAAAATCAAGGGTTTATCTGTGGATGCAGGTGGAACTTGGATGACGAGCGTAGCACATTCAAGTTTCACCTGCGGAATCTGTGGTTAAAAAAATCATTTCTCCTCAACTCTCCAAAAGAAAAGCGTTTGGCAAACCAAAAATCCCGATACAATGAACCCTGTGCCGTTTGTGCTAGGGTTCCATGTCTACCACCACTTCCACTCCCTTTCCCCCCGAAGAAATTGCTGCTGAAGGTCTTAAGCCGGAAGAATACGAAGAAATCGTCAAGCGCCTAGGACGCCATCCCAACAAAGCTGAGTTGGGAATGTTCGGCGTCATGTGGTCAGAACATTGTTGCTACAAAAATTCCAGAACCCTACTCAAACAATTTCCCACAGAGGGCGACCGCATCCTTGTTGGCCCCGGAGAAAATGCCGGCGTTGTAGACTTAGGCGACGGTTTGCGACTTGCTTTTAAAATCGAATCTCATAACCACCCCTCAGCCGTTGAACCCTTCCAAGGCGCAGCAACCGGCGTGGGAGGCATCCTGCGCGACATCTTCACAATGGGGGCGCGTCCCATTGCTGTGTTAAACTCCTTACGCTTCGGTTCTTTGGAAGATGCACGGACTCGTCGCTTATTTGCCGGCGTTGTTTCCGGGATCTCCCACTACGGTAATTGTGTTGGAGTTCCAACAGTTGGTGGCGAAGTTTACTTTGACCCCGCCTACACCGGCAACCCCCTCGTCAATGTGATGGCACTTGGCTTGATGGAAACTCCCGATATTGTCAAATCCGGGGCATCAGGCATGGGAAACCCAGTTTTGTATGTCGGTTCCACCACCGGCAGAGATGGCATGGGGGGCGCAAGTTTTGCCAGCGCGGAACTCAGTGACGCCTCAATGGACGATCGCCCCGCTGTGCAAGTTGGCGATCCGTTTCTCGAAAAATCCTTAATTGAAGCTTGCTTAGAAGCCTTCAAAACCGGCGCAGTTGTCGCAGCCCAAGATATGGGGGCTGCCGGCATCACTTGTTCCACCTCGGAAATGGCAGCGAAAGGCGGGGTTGGCATTGAGTTTGATCTCGATAAAATCCCCGTCAGGGAAGCCGGCATGGTGCCCTACGAATACCTGTTATCCGAATCCCAGGAACGGATGCTGTTTGTGGCGCACAAAGGGCGAGAACAAGAATTAATCGATATTTTCCATAAATGGGGGCTGCAAGCAGTTGTTGCCGGCCAAGTCATTGAAGAATCTATCGTCCGGATTTTGTTTCAAGGTAAAATAGCGGCTGAAGTGCCGGCAACGGCTTTGGCAGATAACACGCCAATTTACAATCGCGAGTTATTGACAAATCCACCCGAATATGCAATGAAAGCTTGGCAGTGGACAGCCGACTCGCTGCCTTCTTGCACTGAGGCCGGTATTGAAATTGCGGGAAGCCACAAAAGCTGGAATGATGTCTTACTGCAACTGCTCGATACTCCCACCATCGCCTCGAAACGCTGGGTTTACCGGCAGTACGACCATCAAGTGCAAAACAATACCGTGATCATGCCGGGAGGTGCAGATGCTGCCGTTGTGCGGTTGCGCCCACTGGTAGAGTCAGGCGGACAAGAGGCCGGTGCTGCAAACCCATCACTCAAGACTCAGCGACCAAAATTCAGCACAGGAGTCGCCGCAACCGTCGATTGCAATTCCCGTTACGTTTATCTCGATCCCTACGAAGGCGCAAAAGCTGTTGTTGCAGAAGCCGCCCGTAACCTTAGTTGTGTGGGTGCGGAACCGCTAGCAGTTACCGATAACCTGAATTTCGGCAGCCCGGAAAAGCCGATCGGCTACTGGCAACTCGCCTCAGCTTGTCGCGGCATTGCCGAAGCTTGCCGGGAGTTTAGCACCCCCGTCACCGGCGGCAATGTCTCTCTCTACAACGAAACCCTAGACTCAGCCGGCCAACCGACGCCTATCTATCCCACGCCGGTTGTGGGCATGGTCGGTTTAATTCCCGATTTAAACTACATTTGCGGTCAAGCTTGGCAAAAAGAAGGCGATTTTATCTACTTACTCGGAAAAGCGGCAAATAAAGCGGTAACGCTGGGTGCTTCGGAATATTTAGCGACGATTCACGGAACGATTGCCGGCAAGCCGCCGGTGGTAGATTTTGACTTGGAACGCCGGGTGCAAAAAGCCTGCCGTGAGGGAATTCGCCAGGGATGGCTGCGTTCGGCACATGATTGCGCGGAGGGTGGCTTGGCAGTGGCGCTGGCTGAATGCTGCATCAGTAGCGAGTTAGGCGCGGAGATTGATTTATCTCAACTCTCGCAGCAAGACGGCGTCCGGTGGGATGAAATGCTGTTTGGTGAAGGTGGGGCGAGAATTTTAGTTTCTGTTATGGCAAAACAGGCTGTTATTTGGGAATCCTATTTACAAGAGCATTTAGGGGATGAGTGGGAAAAAATTGGAAGGGTCGGAAGTTCCCACTCTAATTTACGGGTTTCCACCGCTGATAACCGGCCCGTAATTGACGTTAGCATTAGAGAGATGGGCGATTGTTGGCACCATGCCATTGAACGCCGCTTAAGTGTGTAGTCAAGCAGTCTTTAATTTGTTGCTTTCTGGGATAAGATGACCGATACCTGTGGGGTTTTCGCCCCTTCTACCCCTCTTCCCGACAGGTATTTTTGAGCGAGAAACAATGAATTTTTGATCTGCCGGTAAAAATCTCTAGTGCTGTTAATCCCCATTGCGCTAACGTTATGGTGAGATGTTAAGAAACGGTTAAGTTTCTTTTATGCCGGTGTTTAGCGCGGCTAATTCCATCTCCATCTCTCTACCCCATCCACTCTCCCCCATCCCGTTCACGAGCGGAGCTGAAGCATGATCCCCAATAGAACCCTCTCCTCTGAGGTACAGTCGGCACAATCCAATGATTTGCCGGCAAATACTTCAAATGCAACCGAGCAAGTTTCACCCCGACCGGATAAGCCAGAAGAAGCCTGTGGTGTTTTTGGCGTCTACGCTCCTGGTCAAGATGTTGCTAAGCTGACCTACTTTGGTCTTTATGCCTTACAGCACCGAGGTCAAGAATCCGCAGGGATTGCTACCTTTGAGGGTTTGACGGATGGAAATGAGGGGCAAAGTACCTCATCATCCCAATTCAAAGGCAAGGTGCATTTACATAAAGATATGGGGTTGGTTTCCCAAGTTTTTAATGAATCCATCTTGAACGAGATGCCGGGAGACTTAGCGGTGGGTCACACACGCTACTCAACCACCGGCTCAAGTCGCGTGGTGAACGCTCAGCCGGCAGTTGTGGAAACTCGCCTTGGCCCCCTGGCTCTAGCACATAATGGGAATCTTGTCAACACAGGAAAGCTGCGCGAGCATTTGCTGGAGCGCAACTGTAACTTAATCACCACCACAGACTCAGAAATGATCGCCCATGCGATCGCTTATGAAGTGACCTCCGGCAAAGACTGGTTAGAAGGCGCAATCAGCGCTTTTCACCTGTGCGAAGGAGCCTTCAGTTTGGCGATTGGCACACCGGCAGGTTTGATGGGCGTCCGCGATTCCAATGGCATTCGCCCCTTGGTCATCGGCATCATGGAAACAAGCCCCCAGCGTTACGTTCTCGCCTCAGAAACCTGTGGGTTAGACATTATTGGTGCCCAATACTTACGGGATGTTGAACCGGGAGAGTTGGTTTGGATTACTGAGCAAGGATTAGCTTCCTTCCATTGGAGCAAGCGCCCAGAACGCAAGCTCTGCATTTTCGAGATGATTTACTTTGCTCGTCCCGATAGCCTGATGCATGACGAAACGCTGTATAGCTATCGGATGCGGATAGGCCGGCAATTGGCGATGGAATCACCGGCAGATGCAGATATTGTGATTGCGGTGCCTGATTCAGGCGTGCCGGCGGCAATTGGCTATTCCCAAGCTTCTGGGGTTCCTTATGCCGAAGGTTTGATTAAAAATCGCTACGTGGGGCGTACATTCATCCAACCGACTCAGATGATGCGGGAGTCGGGCATTAAGATGAAACTCAATCCTCTCAAAGACGTTTTAGAGGGCAAACGAGTAATTATTGTGGATGACTCGATTGTTCGCGGCACCACCAGCCGCAAAATTGTCAAAGCCTTGCGGGATGCTGGGGCAATAGAAGTTCACATGAGAATTTCATCACCGCCGGTGACTCACCCTTGCTTCTATGGCATTGACACCGACAGTCAAGATCAATTGATTGCGGCGACAAAAACGGTTGCAGAAATTGCCGAGCAAATTGGGGTAGATTCCCTTGCCTATCTCAGTTGGGAAGGAATGCTGAAGACAACGAAGGAAGACCCCAACAGCTTCTGTTCTGCCTGCTTCACCGGCGACTATCCTGTGCCAGTGCCTGAGCAGGTTAAGCGCTCTAAGCTGATCTTAGAGAAAGCCGGCACCGTTTAATTGTCAGTGCTAAGTGCTGAGTGCTCAGTCCTGAGTGTTTTTGAGGGAGGAAGGATGAGAGATAAGAAATGAAGTGTATTTTTCCCACTCTCCCACTCTCTCTCCCACTTAGGACTCAGGACTGAAAACTCCACTCAGCACTCAGCACTCAGGACTCAGCACTTAGAATTCCCCATCGGCCCTAGATATTTGGTCAAATAGGGAGAAAATACCTCATAAATGAGGGTCAGGGGCTTGCCGTGATGCCAGAATAAATAGTGCCGGCCCCAAAATGGCCCTTTTTGCCCAAATGCAGTTTCTAGTGCGGCAGAGTGACCGTAGTATAGCCCTTGCACATCTCGATACAACTCAGTTCGCAAGCGAGCTAGACTGGCCCAAATAGGCAAAGAGCGGTTTTGTAAATATTCATCGACATGGCTGGCTTCCCACCAAGAAGTTGCATAAGCTAAACGCTGGCCTGATGCCTTTCTTAGCCACACTTGGCGTCGCAGCCTTGGCCCAGGCACTGCTTGAATGAGGTCGGGTGCGCCATCGTTGTCCATGCCAATCAGTGACATATCGATGACATCGACTTCTGTGGGTTCAGTCGTGAGCAGTTGCAGGTGACGGGTAGGAGAACCGTCCCCCAGGAGCAATATCTGCCATGCCGGCGCGAGTTGAGCGTGGGGTAATCCTTGCTGAACAGAGTTTTCTCCCCCTTGCCACAGAGGAGTGAGAGCGTGCCAGGATTTATGTAGAGGCGGATCTTGTACTGGTTCGCTATCTTGCCGGTTAAAAGTTGCGGTCAAGGGTCTTTATAAAAGTTAACATCCATTTAATGATAGCGTTCCTTGTCCAGTTGCCGTGTTCATCGAAGGTGCCGGTGAAAAGGGGGCGAGCAAAAATACCCACCCCGCTTTTTTTCTAGCAACTCAAGCGTTTTACTGCTGGTACAGTACAAAACTTTGTGGTTTGATGCTCAATTCTTGGTCTTGCATTAGTTCGTCTGGCAATGTGGAACCTGAACCCATCCATTTTGGTTCAGAAGAATCTAAAATTTTATGCCAGTTGCCGTTAGGAAGTGCTGCATTAAACGTCACTTCTTTATCATTAAAGTTCATGATGCAGAAGATTTTGCTTTCGTTACTCCAGCGATGAAGAAACAGAAGTTTATCTGCTTCAATGGCAGAAGCTTCTAAGTTTTGCTTGTCGAGCTTTTTCAATGCCGGCAGTGTGCGGCGAAGCTGAATCAAATACTGATAAAGTTCCAGCAGAGCTTTGTGTTTGCCTTCTTGGCGCTTCTCCCATTTAAGCTGAGATTCTTTGAAAGTCTCTACACTTTCAGGATCTTTGTATTCTCCTTCTAAATGAAACTCAGAAAACTCTTTTTTCCTTCCTTCTCTTACAGCCTTAACTAAGTCTGGGTCAGTATGGCTGACAAAGTAAAGAAACGGAGATTCTTCTCCATATTCTTCACCCATAAATAGCATGGGAACATTAGGCGCAAGAAGAAGCGCACCGGCAGCGAGTTTTAACGCCTCAAAAGAAACAAGGTTAGATAATCGCTCACCGAGCATTCGATTACCTACTTGGTCATGATTTTGGGTGCAGATGACAAATTGATGACCAGGCCGGCTGCTGGCATCGTTGCCGTGATAACGCTGCCGATAAGGTGAGTATTTCCAAGAGTAAACAAAGCTTTCTTTATAGGCAGTTGCTAACTGTTCGCATTTGCCATAATCGCTGTAGTAACCAATCGTTTCTCCTGTGAGTAAGCCATGAAGGACGTGATGGAAATCATCACTCCACTGGGCATCCATTCCATGCCCTCCCAACTCGCGTTCGCGAATAACGCGAACGTCGTTTAAATCGCTCTCGGCTATCAGATAAAGTTTTTTGCCGGCAGTTTTAGAAAGTGCCTCAACTTTCTCTGACAGTTCTTCCAAGAAATGTTTAGCCCCCAAATCATAAATTGCGTGGATTGCATCTAACCGCAGCGCATCGATGTGATAATTTTCAAACCAGTAAAGTGCGTTTTCAATAAAATAGTTACGCACCCCTTCGCTTTGTTTGTCATCGAAATTCATCGCACAACCCCAAGGGGTTAGATACGTTTCCGTAAAATAAGGGCCATATTCGTTGGTGTAATTTCCTTCTGGGCCAAAGTGGTTGTAAACCACATCTAGAATGATTGAAATTCCTTGCTGATGAGCAGCATCCACAAGTTTTTTCAATGCTTCAGGGCCACCGTAGGAATTCTGCACTGCATAAGGATAAGCCCCATCATATCCCCAATTCCGATTACCCGGAAATTGAGCAATTGGCATAATTTCAATCGCATTTACCCCAAACTCTTGCAACTCTTTTAAGCGAGGAATAATTGCTTCAAAGGTGCCTTCTGTGGTGAAAGTGCCGACGTGCAATTCATAGATAATCATTTCCTCCAAAGGAACCCCAGACCAATTGCTGTCATTCCAGCTAAAATTGCTGTGATCCACCACGCTAGAAGGGCCGTGTACATCCTGTGGTTGAAAATGTGACGCTGGATCTGGCCTATCTGCCGCTTCTTCAAGTTTATAAAAGTAAAGTGTTTCTGGATTAATATCTTGAGCTTTTACTTTCCAGTAGCCTGACTCGTCTTTTTCCATAGGAAGCACGCGTTCCTCTGGAGAAACAATTTTTACGGCTACTTCTTTTACAGCCGGTGCCCAAACGGTAAATTCACACGTCCCATTACCCAAATAACTTGCGCCAATTTTCACGTTCAATTCTCCTCTTTGGGATCTAGTTATTAACCTTTTAACGGAAAGAAATCGCCTGATATAAATCAAAGAAATCAGAATTCAGAAGTATACCACCGGCACGAGGAATGGGTTTCACAAAAAAAGTTTTGTTTTTCCGTTTCGCCCTTTGCCGGCGAGACTTGTACGGATGATTAATCCGCCCGTCATACCAAAGTCAATCTCACTCTTGACTCCTAAATTGTTCTTCCTCTATGACGGCTTAATAAATGTTTATGATAGAGCAGCAAAGGTTATTGGGACTATATGCCTAAAGGAGGAAGCAACCCCTTTCTTAAGGTAGAAGTTTTATTAATGTTCCGATGTTAGCAAAGATACAAAAATTTCCAAAAAAATATGCAATTATCAGATGTTTTGTGATTATGTGGTTTTGGAAAAAATATATAAATTAAAGAGCGATATAAAAATTAGTGAAGACTTGTTAGGCTCATAAATTACATTTAGCCATCGTCTAACCAGGTTTCTAAAAATCTGACTAAACACGTTTTAAAACATTTTCAAAAAATTTAACTTAAGCAAAAAGCGGCAGAATTTCCTTCTTCCTTTCGGTTTGAGGAAAAGTAATCCTGCCGCTTTCCATTCAAGAAAATTAAACACCAACAGCGCTAAGGTGTTATTTGAGCTTGAAGAAAACGATCCCCAACGGAGGTAAAGTCAGATTCAACGAATAAGGCTGGTTGTGACAGGGAATTGCTTCTGCTGTTAAGCCCCCAAAATTGCCCAAACCGCTGCCAAAATAATCAACAGCATCGCTGTTTAGTAACTCCTGCCAGAACCCCTCTTTCGGCACACCAACGCGGTAATTGTAACGAGGCAGCGGCGTATAATTACAGACAGCTAACACGACTTCATTTTCAGACTTGCCCTTGCGAACTAAACTGATAGTGCTTTGTTCCGCATCATTACAATCAATCCACTCAAACCCTTGCCAGTCAAAATCAAGTTCATGCAGCGCCGGTTCAGTGCGATAAATGCGATTTAAATCACTCACCCACTTTTGCAAACCGGCATGAGAGGGAGAATCCAAAAGATGCCAATCCAAACTGCGATCATGACTCCATTCAGACCACTGGCCGAATTCTCCGCCCATAAATATCAGTTTCTTCGCTGCCTGGGCGTACATATAGCCAAAAAGCAAGCGCATATTGGCAAATTTCTGCCACGCATCTCCCGGCATTTTATTGATGAGTGAACCTTTGCCATGAACCACTTCATCGTGAGAAAGTGGCAAGACAAAATTCTCATTAAAAGCGTAGATCATGCGGAAGGTGAGTTGATTCTGATGGTGCTTCCGGTAAACGGGATCGCAGGACATATAGCTGAGCGTGTCGTGCATCCAGCCCATGTCCCATTTCAGCCCAAACCCCAAACCGCCATCATAAAGTGGGCGAGAAACCTTTGCCCACGCGGTAGACTCCTCCGCAATGGTTTGAACACCGGGGAAATGTTCATAAATTGCCGCATTAAACCGGCGCAGAAAATCAATTGCCCGTGAATTTTCCCGTCCGCCGAATTCATTGGGAATCCATTCTCCGTCTTTACGGGAGTAGTCTAAATACAGCATCGATGCCACCGCATCTACCCGCAGTCCGTCAATGTGGCACTTATCCAGCCAGAAGAAAGCACTGCTGATTAGAAAACTACGGACTTCATGCCGGCCATAGTTAAAAATACTACTCTGCCAGTCGGGATGGAAGCCTTGGCGGGGATCAGAGTGTTCGTAAAGGTTGGTGCCATCAAAATAATTCAGTCCATGCAAATCCGTGGGGAAGTGGGAAGGCACCCAATCCAAAATCACCCCAATGCCTTGCTGGTGAAGATAATCCACCATATACATAAAGTCTTGGGGAGTTCCATACCGGCTCGTTGGGGAGAAATAGCCGGTGGTTTGATATCCCCATGAGCCATAGAATGGATGCTCAGTAATTGGCATCAATTCAACGTGGGTGAAACCGAGCCGGTTCACATAGTCAGCCAGTTTTGAGGCCAGTTCCCGGTAGGTGAGAAAGCGATTTCCCTCTTCTGGGACTCGCATCCAAGAACCTAAGTGCACTTCATAGATGGACATGGGCGCATCGAGGGCTTGCAAGCGTTCCCGTTTACCCATCCACTCGCTGTCATGCCAACTGTATGCGCTATCCCAGACAACAGAAGCGGTTCGAGGCGGACTTTCTTGAGATTTGGCAAACGGGTCGGCTTTGTCCACTGCATAGCCGTTATCGTGGTTAACGATGCGGTACTTGTAGAGGCTGCCTTTGGTCATTTCGGGAATAAAGCCTTCCCAGATCCCGGATTCCCCTTTGCGGGAAAGCGCATGACCCTCATCCTGCCAACCGTTGAAATCGCCTTTAACACCAACGTAGCCGGCATTGGGTGCCCAAACGGCAAAATAAGTTCCCCTAACGCCATTAACAACGATGGGGTGAGACCCTAACTTTTCGTAGAGATGAAAGTGTGATCCTTCATTGAAAAGGTAGAGATCATCATTGGTTATCAGGCTAACGTTTCCGTTCGTTTCCTGCAGTTGTTCTTGATTGATTGTTAATTGGTAGGTCATGATTCATTCAAAAATTTACGACTGTTTTCAAAGGTGTAATTCGCCCAACATTTACCAGAATTTGAGAGGTTGGGCGAAGTAAAACGGAGGGTTATGCAGCCGAATTTACGTGGAAAAACGCAAGTTTAATGCAGTTGGAGAATGCGCCGCAGGGGGATATGTACCCAGTTCGGGCGATTGTTGAGTTCGTAGCCTAATTCGTAGATGACTTTCTCCAAAACATAGGCATCTAAAAGCACTTGCAACTCGGCTTTTGTTTTTGGCAAGAAAGAGTCAGCGCCGGCAACTGTCAGATAGCTATTTAGGAAAGCCGCGCTTACCCAGGTGTACCAAAACTCCGCCCATTGCTCCATCATCGGAAGATTTTCTTCACGGATCATGCCGCTTTCGACTTCATTGCGGAGTCCCATACTCGCCGCGTAGTTAAAAGATTGCAGCATTCCCGCCACATCTCGCAGGGCTGATCGCTTCATGCGGCGTTCACTTAAACTGCGAGCCGGCTCTCCTTCAAAGTCAATGATGATAAAATCCTTGCCGGTGTAAAGCACTTGCCCCAGATGGTAGTCCCCATGACAGCGAGTACGCTTGGCTGTAATTTTTTGGTTGAGGACTAACTGATAGCGCCCCATTAGCTGCTCTTGGCGTTCCAGAACCGTGTGTGCCAACTTCTGGGACTCGTCGGGGAGGGATTTCAGCCGGTTTTTCAACAACAGCAAAACTTGGCCGGTTAGGTTACGCGCAGATTGATAGATCGAGCGCTGGTAGAAGGTTGAAAACGCTTCTGGGGCAAAATCGGGATTGTCTGCATCGGAAGCGAGGGCGATATGCAGTTCAGCGGTGCGCTGCCCTAAAAGCTGAGCGCTTGCCAGGTAAGAACCAATGGTTTGACCGGCTAATTCTGGAATTTCCAGCGCCTGCAAATCTAGCAGAGATCCGGAGGGGATGGGAATCTCGGTGATCTCCGTCTGCTGCACCGTCACGCGATCAAAGTAGTCGCGCAGACTATCGAGGGTGTACTCCCAACTGCTGCGGGTATCGAGGATGAACTCTTGTAATATCCCCACAGTCATCGGTTCAGCTTTAGGCCGGCGATACTCTAGCGATCCAGCGATGGAAGCAAAGTGTTGCAGGCGTTTTTTCGCCCCTAGGAATAGCCCGATCTCTAGATCCGGGTTGATCCCCTCTTCCAGTTTGCGGAAGAGTTTCAAGATAAAGCGATCCCCATAAATGACAGAGGTGTTGCTCTGTTCGCCCTTAATCAGAGTCGGCTCCAGGTTAGTAGCACCTTCTTTGATCTGCTCAAAGATATCTGTCGCCGTGGCAACTAATTGCCCTGCCTTGCCTTTGTAAACTTGATTTTGAGCGATTGCCTCTAGGGGGAAGCTCAAGAAGTGCTTATCGACTACGGCATCGAAGAGTATGCCGGCAGACTCTTTGCCTTGTATCTGAAGACGGGCCACGACGGCTTGAGGCATTTCTGCTTGGATCAGCGCCGCTTGCTCACCTTCTGCGTAGGCGAGAAGCAGTAGATAGGTTTGAGGGTCGCCTTGGGTGTAGTCAACCTGCAACCAAACGAGCTGAGATTCCAGATCCTTGTAGGACACGGGGATCACTTCACCGATATGGGCCGATTGCACAATTCGGGCTTTACCGCCAAACCAGCGACAGTTATACAGATAATTAGCCAGAATTGACTCTAATGTTCCTTTAACCTGGGCTTGGGAAAACACGTTTTGCCATTGACCACTGACCGCCAAAGTTGGCA
The DNA here is from genome assembly GCF_014695715.1 of Microcoleus sp. FACHB-68. NCBI lineage: Bacteria > Bacillati > Cyanobacteriota > Cyanophyceae > Oscillatoriales > Microcoleaceae > Microcoleus > Microcoleus sp. FACHB-68. Next base: position 1,513,188 of record NZ_JACJOT010000008.1, on the reverse strand, counting down.
GTTCTGCTTGGGGTTTGGCCGGCTGTAGTTCGCTCAGTTGCATCTGAAGCGTAAACCAGTAGAACGTGTATGGCCCAACACTTAAGAAATAGGGTGACTCGCCAATACTGGGGAAGTGAGTGCGACCAAAAATTTCCACCGGCTCCATGCCTTTAAAGGCAGACAAATCTAATTCCACGGTTTGCACAAACCGGGACAAATTCGCCACCACTAAAATGTGTTCGCCGTTGTAGGTGCGCGTAAAGGCGAGAACTTTGCGGTTCTCCGGGTGCAATAACTCAAACGTGCCTTTGCCTAATGCCTGAAAACGCTTGCGGGTTGCCATCAGGCGTTTCATTGAATACCACAACGAGTTAGGGTTCGCCCGTTGCGCCTCAACGTTAATCGCCTCGTAATGGTATTCCGACTCAACAATCACGGGTAAATAAAGCTTGTGCGGGTTGGCGCGACTGAAGCCGGCGTTACGATCGGCACTCCACTGCATCGGTGTGCGAACGCCATTGCGATCCCCGACATACACGTTATCTCCCATGCCAATTTCATCGCCGTAGTAAAGCACCGGCGTACCAGGCAGAGATAACAGCAAACTGTTGAGCAATTCAATCTGCCGGCGATCATTTCCTAATAGGGGTGCTAAGCGCCGGCGGATGCCTAAATTAACGCGCATCTCCGGATCTTGTGCGTAAACCCGATACATATAGTCGCGATCTTCATCGCTGACCATTTCCAGGGTGAGTTCGTCGTGGTTGCGAAGAAATAATCCCCACTGGCAGTTATCGGGAATCGCCGGCGTCTGATGGAGGATATCCGAAATCGGGAAGCTATCTTCCATCCGCAGCGACATAAACAAACGAGGCATCAGGGGAAAGTGGAAGTTCATGTGGCACTCGTCCCCAGCGCCATAATATTGTGCGGCATCCTCTGGCCATTGGTTTGCCTCCGCGAGAAGCATTCGGTTAGGAAATTTCTCGTCTACGTGCGTGCGTAGCTGTTTCAAAAAGACGTGAGTTTCCGGCAGGTTCTCGCAGTTCGTTCCCTCCCGTTCGTACAGGTAAGGCACCGCATCCATTCGCAGTCCATCTACGCCCATCGCTAACCAAAAATCAAGCACCTCAATCACCGCTTGGCGCACGGCTGGATTATCGTAGTTTAAATCCGGCTGATGTGAGTAAAAGCGATGCCAGTAGTAAGCTTTGGCGAGTGGGTCCCACGCCCAGTTAGAAGTCTCAAAATCCTGAAAAATAATCCGCGCTTCTTGGTATTTTTCTGGGGTCTCACTCCAGACATAAAAATCCCGTTCCGGGCTGCCTTTGGGTGATCTCCGCGCCCGCTGAAACCAAGGATGCTGGTCGGATGTATGGTTAACAATTAACTCGATAATGACTCGGATGCCCCGCTGATGGGCTGCTTCTAAGAAGTCTTTAAAGTCTTCTAAGGTGCCATAAATCGGGTTGACACTGGTGTAGTCTGCAATATCGTAGCCGTCATCTTTGAGGGGGGAAGGAAAGAATGGCAGCAGCCACAGGGCTGTGACGCCTAAATCTTGCAGATAATCAAGTTTTTCCGTGAGTCCGCGAAAGTCTCCAATCCCGTCTCCATTACTGTCGGCAAAGGCGCGAACCGGCACTTCGTAGATGATGGCGTTCTTAAACCAGAGGGCATCGTCTTTCAAAATCGAGTTTTGCATGGAGTAGGTTTTAATTTTTTTACGTTCTGGTGATATGTTGCAGCAGCTTGGTAGCTAGGTTCAACCGTCAAGGGAAATACGCATTTGGTCTGACTTGCTCTCAAAAAATATATCTAAATTTTCAGTTCAGATATATTTCTTTGGTTTGAGATTCTTCAATCCAAAATTCCTTTATGCAGGTTTGGTATTGAATGCCTTCATGCCCTTTGCCGGCTGAACCGATGAAACTCGCCTCTACTTTTGTTCGACGCGGAAAATATGACCGGGACTTACATGGGGGTTGATTTCAACATAGTTATATTCACCCCGCCAAGTGTAATGGGCATTGTTGAGCAGATCGTCAAGTTGGTAAGGCTGATCAGGTTGCAGTCCTAAAGATTGCAGGGGTAAGTGAACCCAGCCGCTTTGCTTGTGGTAAGGATTGAGGTTAACAACCACTAAAATTAAATCGTGAGAATCTTCAGCTTGTTTGCTATAACAAATAATCTCTTCGTTATCGACGTGATGGAATTTGAGACTGTTGTTACTTTGCAGGGCTGGATGTTCTCGGCGGATGCGGTTCACCCGTGCGATTAAATGTTTAATGGTGTAAGGACTGTTTAAATCCCATTCCCGGATTTGATATTTCTCAGAGTGAAGGTATTCTTCGCCGCCTGGTTTTAAGGGCCGGTTGTCGCAAACTTCATAAGACGGCCCATAAATTCCATAAGTGGCAGCTAAGGTAGCAGCAAGGACTAACCGAATCATAAACGCCGGCCTGCCACCATGTTGGAGATATTCGGGTAAAATATCTGGCGTGTTCGGCCACACATTAGGGCGGAAAATATCGCGGGCTGGATAGGAGGTTAATTCCTTGAAATATTCGGTCAGTTCCCACTTGGTATTACGCCAAGTGAAATAAGTGTAAGACTGGGTAAACCCTGACTTCGCCAAGCGAGACATTACCTTGGGACGCGTAAAGGCTTCGGCTAAGAACAGAACATCGGGATAATCTCGTTTAACTTCCCCAATCATCCACTCCCAAAAGGGAAAGGCTTTGGTGTGCGGGTTGTCTACCCGAAAGATTTTAATTCCCTGATCAACCCAAAACAAAACAACACTTTTTAATTCTTCCCAAAGGTTTTGCCAGTCGTCGCTTTCAAATTCAATGGGGTAAATATCTTGATACTTCTTGGGAGGGTTTTCGGCGTGTTGAATTGTGCCATCAGGCCGGCTGCGGAACCACTGGGGATTCTCTTTTGCGTAGGGGTGATCAGGAGAACACTGATAAGCCAAATCCAATGCGATTTCAATTCCATATTCACCGGCTTTGGCGACAAACTCATGAAAGTCTGCCATTGTGCCTAATTCGGGATGAATGGCTTTGTGCCCACCTTCGAGGGAACCAATTCCCCAAGGGACTCCCACATCTCCAGGTTCAGCAACAACGGTGTTATTTTTCCCTTTACGAAAGGTAACGCCAATGGGATGAATGGGCGGCAGGTAAAGCACATCAAAGCCCAGTTCGGCAATGTAGGGAAGTCGGGCTTCAACGTCTTTAAAGGTGCCATGTTTTCCGGGTTCGCCACAGGAACGCGGAAACAGTTCGTACCAAGTGCTGAACCGGGCTTTTTCCCGATCTACGACGATAGCGAGTTCTTTTTCGTAGGTGGTGGCAAATTTCCGGTCTGGATACTTGGTCATTAAGCCGGCCAAGTCTTGTGAAAGGACTTTTTCCTCTAAAATGGGAAAGTCTTCTCTTTGAATGGAACGCAGGGTTTCTGCCCAGTTTTGCAGTTGGGATCGCTCATCGCCGCCGGCCCTCAAACTGGCTTCTTCAACAAGTTGCGCCCCAATCAGCAAGTCTACGGCGACATCTTGTTTGGCTTCGAGTTTCTTCGCCATGCCTTTTCGCCAGGAAAGAAAATGGTCAACCCAGCCGGTGACGGTGTAGAGGTAACGCCCAATTTCGGTAACGGTGAAGCTTCCTTGCCAGCGATCGTTTACTAATGCGGTGAGTGGGGCTTCCAACCATTCGGGAGACTCTTCCTTTCGGTAGAGAATGAGACCTGCGATCGCATCATGACCATCGCCGAACATATCTACCTCAACGCGGACTGCTTCGCCGGCAGTCCGTTTGATCGGGAAGCGACCACAGTCAATCTCTGGCGAGATTCCTTCGATTTGAACTCTTCTCCTGCCTTCTTGTAACAGCATTTGAGATGCTTCCTGTGTTTGGGTTGTCTGGGACAGGCGCATTTGTCCCTGTAGGGGTGGGTTTATCACCATTTTGTGCTTCCTGCAAATATCTCCACTCAACCCGCCCCTACAAAGTTTTTCTCCTTTCAACTGTTCTTTTGAGAACACCTGCGAGCGTGAACTTGCAAGGGTCAGGTTATTGCATGAGGTTAAGCTTTTTTGGTCAACCTACACAATTTTTAAATTATTTAGACTGGTTAGGATTGGTATAGAAATTAACGTCAATTCAGCGAATTGCGCTAATTTTGAACGTATCTTCGCCTAACAGAATAGCTGAAATGGAAAATTCGCTCATCTGCCTTAGGTAAGAGCGATCCTCGAATGTCGTGAAACACTGGAACCGTAACCGCTAGAATCAAGCGGGGGAAAAGTGCAGGCTTTACTAAGCCGGCTGCAAAAGTTAGCCTTCTACTCAGAATCAAGCTAACTCTAGGGAACCTTTATTGGGCGCAGCGCAATAAATCCTTTCTCTTAGATATCTGCAAAACTCAGATGCTGAAGATAAATTATCTGTGTGCATCTGTAGTTAATCAAACATTAATTTAAGCAACCAGCCAAGGTTCAGGCTATAAAGTGAATTCCTTAGCTAATCTGGAGAACACAAGCCAACCCTGAATCTAACCTACGTCAGAGGTTGTGTTTAATTAAACTGAACCATTTGCAAAAACTCTATAAAATAGGCCGGCACCGGCTACCAAAAAGTAAAGGCACCGCTTAACACAGTGCCTTTAGCTTAATATGCGGATGGCGAGACTCGAACTCGCAAGGCAAAGCCACACGCCCCTCAAACGTGCGCGTATACCAATTCCGCCACATCCGCTTGGAGTTTCTATTATACATGAATGTCGCCGGCTTTGAAAAGATTTTTTTCCAAATGTCTCAATCGCCTTGCCGGCAACGATTCTAGGCTTCGGTTGCAAGTCCTTGAGCCGGCAGAGGGGTGTCTGGCTTTTACCGCAGATTTTTGGTTAAGAGATTTTTAACCACAGATAAACACCGATGGCTTACGGGTTGGGATGGATGAATATCGGACTCTCCTATGATTTCAACTGCGTTTCTGTGCCGGCCCGGATCGCTTATCGTCGCCAGAGTTTAATGGTATTATCTTTGCCGGCGCTAGCTAGCATCTTTCCATCGGAACTGAATGCAACTGAATAGACTTCATCAGAATGCCCGGATAAAGTATTAAGAACTTCTCCTGTTTGAAGATTCCAAATCTTAATCGTTTTATCCTTACTTCCACTGGCTATTGTCTTGCCATCTGGACTTATTGCAACAGAAACCACATCGTCTGAATGCCCTTCCAGTGTGCGAATTAATTCCCCAGTTTCCTGATTCCAAACTTTAATTGTATTATCATAACTTCCGCTCACAATGGTTTGGCTATCCGGGCTAATTGCAACTGATCTCACGTCTGCTGAATGATCGGCAAGCGTGTCTATGAGCGTTCCTGTCCCTAATTCCCAAATCTTAACGGTTGCGTCTCTACTGCCACTGACAAGCATTTTACCATCGCGGCTGATTGCCACGGAATAGACATAATCTGAATGATCTGAGAGCGTATAAATTCGTTTTCCTGTTTCCAGATTCCAAGCTTTAATTTTCTTGTCTTCACTGCCACTCACGAGAGTTTTGCCATTCGGACTAATTGCAACTGTCCAAACCGCTGCATCATGCTCAACGTTGCGAATTAATTCTCCACTATTTAAATTCCACAGCAAAACTCTCCAGAAAAAACTGCCGGTTGCAAGTTGTGTGCTGTCAGGACTAAAAGCCATTGCCCAAACGGCTGATGAATCTCCTTCTAACGTGCGATTGAGTTTGCCGGCTGCCACATCCCAAAGTTTGATGGTTTTATCTTTGCTTCCACTTGCAAGAATCGTACTATTCGGGTTAAAGGTAACAACGCCCACTGCATCTGAATGCCCGGTTAATGTTTGAAATTGAACATTTTTCCAATTTAAGCCGGCCTGACATTGTTTTAAAATATTTTGAGCCGGTTGATACTGATTTGAACTTTGGCTAACATTGCTGGCTTCTTTAATACAACTGTCGTAGTTGCCTTCTTTATAAAACGCATTCAGGCTATTTAATTTGCTGGTTTCTCGCTGCTGTTGCTGAAAAAATTGTTGCAATTTAACTCCCGCATAAATTAAAGCAAAAAAAGCCAGCACTGCCCCAATAACAGAGCCAATTAATCGCGGGTCTTTTTTTCCTAAACTTGGCAGGCGCTGGGGTAATTTTAATCGAGTGAATCGAGGGAAATTCGTCGGAACTTTCTCTTCAATTTTAGCAATATCCTCATCTCTGAGTCCTAAAACTTGCTGCAAGCGTTTTAACTCATCACGAGTATCCTGACTGAGAGGATATTCTTGGTTCATCGCTTCCGTTAACGCTTGCTGATATCTTTGGAATTTCTGCTTATAATCTTGATAAGGTTTTAAAACCTCTTCTTCGATATCTTCAGCCTCCTCTGGCTGCAATTCTAAACTACTGCGAAGGGCATCTAATATGCTTCGACCGACCACAGAAATTTCACCTCGACTGCTAGCGCGGCGCTCAACTTCTTCTCGATAAATTGTGAGCTTGGGGACGCGAATCCCCGACACATCACTAATTTTTATTAGATCGGCTAAGACTTCGGTTGCCGACTGGTAACGCTGCCGGTAGTCATAGCGCACCATTTTATCTAAAATATCTGCGAGTTCCACACTCACTAAAGCTAGGTGTCGCCAGGAAAGTTCTCCTTTATTCGGATTATGATTATCTCTAAGTTTTGGTAAGTCGTAAATCGGTAAGCCGGTGAGTCCTTGAATTGCAATCATTCCCAACGCATAAATATCGCTATTTAATTGGGGATTGTATTGGAATTGTTCCACCGGCATATATTCTAAAGTCCCAATCCGCATCGTGGGCGGCATCTGGCGCTGGGCAAATTGGGTGCCAATTTCTTTAACTGCCCCAAAATCAATTAAAACTAATTTATTATCTGGATGCCGGCGGATTAAATTGCTGGGTTTAATGTCCCGATGAATTACACTATGTCCGTGGACAAACACCAAGATCTCTAACACCTCTCTCAAGATGCTGACAGCTTGGTTTTCAGTGAGGGGTTGCCCGGTTAAAATCTCATTTCCTAGGGAATGACCTGGAATGAATTCTTCTACCAAATAAAATTCTTTATTTTCCTCAAAATAGGCAAATAACTGAGGAATTTGGTCATGCTGACCTAATTTTTCAAGAATTTCCGCTTCTTTGTCAAATAGGCGTCGGGTTGTTTCGAGCATCTGTGGATCATTACTCGAAGGCTTCAGATGCTTGACAAAACATTCTGGGTGCCCTGGACGGCGCGTATCTTTTGCCAGATAGGTTTGTCCAAATTCCGCTGAGCCGATAACTTCAGTGATTCTATAACGTCTATCTAAAAGTTGTCCGATCATAACGGAAGACCCCAACCCTTTTTTGGTAGATTATGACATGAAATACTTACATTCCCATTAACTCAATCTCCTAAATTGAGCAATAATGCCCACCGGCACCGGAATGCGTTGTTAAAATTCTGCCATTTGGCCATTCAAGGAAGCCCGATGGAGATGTGTTAAAGACAAGCCGGTTTTCCCCGTCGCACCTCCAAAACCACACCGATAGAGGTGCAAAACTGCGGGAAAATCGGCCAAAAGCAGCAAATTTATCAACATTGCGCGATTAATCTTACCTGAAGTATTATTCTGTAATTGTTACGGCAGGAAATCCTCTGTGCTGCCGGCTGTTGCTTTGTTAGTTTCTGGTTATTGTTGTTAGCAACCGGCATTTTTTGCGCCGGCAAGCCCGATAACCAAGCAAATCAAGGGGCTGTGAGCCGGCTGGGCGATGCGTCAGTATTATACTCTTGTGGGCAACAGGTGCAAGAAGATGTCTGCAATCTGCCATCCTGGGAAGGATGCCGGTGTCTAAAGTTGCTCACTAAAATTAGGCTTAATAAAGTTCAAGTGCAAATTAACCAAAGGCAAACGCTGCAATGGCTCAAATCATCAAAAAAATTTACCTACACTGGACTGCCACCCCTTATGATTGGGCGCAACCCGGTCATTATCACACGGTAATTTTAGGCAATGGCACGGTTAAACATTTAACCGGCTACGATCAAGCGCTTAATTACCATACAGCCGGTCGCAATCTAGAATCTGTGGCGTTAGCTGTATCTTGTATGGGCACAGACGGTTGGACTTCTCCCCCCACAGCTATTCAAATCGAAAATATGTGCAAAGAAACTGCCCAACTCGCGTTTAAACTCGGTTGGCAGCCAGAAGATATCAATATCTATCGCGTCATGACGCACGCAGAAGCGGCAGCCAATCGAGATTGCCCAATCGAAAAAGCCAAACAAGTTTCCGGGTTGCGTTTCCCAACTTCAACGCCTCAAGCTGAGGAATACATGGAGAAAGCCCGCCAGTTGGGATTACCTCACGAAAATTACGGCCCGTCTTCTTGGTTTGATGGCTGGCCGGGGGGATTTGTTGAACGCTGGGATTTGTGGCAATTAAAGCCTTCAGATCGAGAAGGTGAGGGAGGATTAATTTTACGAAATAAAATTAAGAACTACTTGATTAAAATGGCGGTTCCCGAAATCATCGTCAAGCCATCCACCAGTGAGAAAAAAAATGAAAGTCCTATTTATTTAGGTTCTCAGTTAATTGCTACGGGCTATCTTCTGTCAGACAACCGTTGCTATGTGCAACTGTCAAAACTTGCCGCAGCCTTTGGCTTTCCTATAACTTTTAATCAAAAATTCCGCTACGTTAATCTACAGGCGAATACTCTGAAAGCTAAGTATTTAGCGAATTCTCCTTTAATCTTGGGTTACCCGGTTCTCGATATTTATCTCAACCGGCCTCAAGATGCACAAGGTGAAACGATTAGCGATCAGGACTTCCCGGTTCAGCCATTCATGCAAGGCATCATTATTGACAACTCTACTTACGTTTTAATCGCTGATTTCTGCAATGAGCTAGGGATTTCGTTTACCTTTCAAACTTCTGATCGCTCTGTTCGTTTGAAAGCCATGCCGGCTGCCAAGTGAAAAATATTAAATCCTGAAGTAAGGGAATTTCTGCTCAATTGTCAACCCGTTTTTTTAAGAAAGCGGGTTTTTTATCGCTCAAAATTAAAACTCTTTTAGAAAGAATATCAAAGATTTTAATTGCGGTGATTGTTACTATAGCGAATCCGCGCGCCGGCCCACTGAAGTTTTTCCCGCAATGTTTGATAGTAAGAGTAATTTTCCCGAAGAATAATAAACTTTGCCTGACAGTCGGCCATCCGCACGTCAACTCGCTGTCCAGGCCAGATAGAAGTGGCCAGCACGCCATCCATCCAAAGCTTGGTGTTAAGATCCCGATCTCCCAGCGGCCAAATACTGACGACAGAACCAGGAGGCAGGACGATTGGCCGGCTGGAGAGACTGAGAGGACAGATCGGCGTTACAGCAATTGCTTCCATGCCATCGTGCATAATCGGGCCATTGGCTGAGGCCGTGTAGCAGGTGGAGCCGGTGGGAGTGGCCACAATCAACCCATCTCCTTGGTATTGATCCACCACTTCGCCATCCACTTCCATTTCTAGAATGGAGGTGGGCATCCGATCAATGGAAGCCGGCTTGACACACATTTCATTGAGTGCCAGAAAGCGATCACTGGCCGGTTCCTGATTGGTGCGACTGCCTTCAAACAACATCGCTTGCAGCATCATCCGTCGCTGAACCGCATAGCGATCCTCTAACAAGCGATCCCAAACCCGTTCTGTTGGTTGAAATAACTCTGTAGGCTCGGTCAAAAAACCTAAATGGCCGCCGACATTCACAGCTAAAATCGGGATGCCATCGGTTGCCAGTTGCCTTGCTGCTGCCAGTGCCGTGCCATCTCCCCCCAAGACGAGGGCCAAATCAATCGGTGACGTGGCAGAGGCTAAAAAAACCGGGTAGGGATTATCATTTGGCCCACTAGGACCCATCAAAACACGGCAACCGCGACTTTCGAGCTGTCGGGCGCATTGTTCTGCCACACGCCGGCTCCCTTCGTCTCCCGCCTTATGCGCGATAATGACCTGCTTGAGTTGCACGTTTTGCGATTTTAATGTTTAAATTTTAGATTTTTTAACCACAGATGGACACAGATAAACACAGATATATAAGATAATTATCTGCATTTATCTGCGTATGCCTGCGGTTAAAAATCTAATCTTATTTGTCACCACTTCAACAAATTAAACTGTTCCATATCCACCGTATCGCGGTTGCGATAGATGGCAAGAACAATTGCCAGACCGACTGCGGCTTCCGCTGCGGCCACTGTTAGCACAAACACGGAAAACACTTGTCCTTTGACCTCTTGCGGGTCTATAAAGTTGGAAAAACCCATTAGATTGAGATTGACAGCATTAAGCAGCAACTCAATGGACATCAGCACTCGCACTGCATTGCGGCTGGTAATCAATCCAAAAATGCCAATGCAGAAAAGTGCTGCCGCTAATAATAGGAAATACTGGAGTTGCAGTTGCATGAATCCGGTTACTCTCTATCAATCAAAACTGCTGTAGCCTAAGTTTCTCTTATTTACTCAGGGGAGTGGGGGAACCCTGAGTGCTATCTCCTGATGTTGAAGCCAGTTCACGAGGACGTTCTGGCAGCGTCAACACCGGCGGCTGAGCCAATTGGTTAGACCCTAGATCGGGCAAGAACTCCCGACGCGCCAAAATGATCGCGCCAACCATTGCGATGAGCAGCAATACGGATGCCAACTCAAAGGGCAGTAAAAAGTCGGTAAAGAAATGCTCTCCAATCACCACAATGGAGGCTCCACCGGCTGCGGTTTCGGTAGAAATCGCCCAAGGAGTGGTGACAACCATCGTACCCAAAAGTGCAAACAGGCCGGCACATACGAGTGCGGTTGCCCCCCGGCGTATCCACGCATTGGAAAGGTAGACAAAATCCTCGCGCTTGTTTACCAACATGATGGCAAACAGAATCAAAACGTTAACCGCACCCACGTAGATTAGCACCTGCGCCGCCGCCACAAAATCGGCATTCAGCAACAGGTACATTCCTGCGATGCTGATAAATACACCGCCCAACAAAAAGGCTGAGTAAACGATATTGGACAATAGCACGACACCTAATGCCGCTCCAATCATCATCACAGCCAGCAGGCCAAAAGAAACAATCTGAACGCCTTCTGCTATATTCACTGTTTTGTCCTTTGTCAGTTGTCAGTTGCCAGTGGCTAGTTGCTAGTTGAGGGTTGCTGTAGCCGCTAGCCCCCAGACCTTATTTTTCCATTTCCTCAAGAATTTCCTCTGGCCGCTTACCGGCACGACGGGCATTTGCCGGCAAGTCGTGGGGGCTGTCTACGCCTTTGGGTAGGTAGGCGAATTCTCGCAGAGGCGTCACCATTGGGTCATCTGTGACTTTGTAAGGTAGCCGTCCGAGGGCAACGTTGTCAAAGTTCAACTCGTGCCGGTCATAGGCTGCGAGTTCGTACTCTTCTGTCATAGACAGGCAATTAGTTGGGCAGTATTCCACACAGTTGCCACAAAAGATACAAACGCCGAAGTCAATGCTGTAGTGCTTGAGCTGTTTCTTTTTGCTTTCCTTGATAAATGTCCAATCCACCACCGGCAAGTTGATGGGGCAAACCCGCACGCAAACTTCGCAGGAGATACACTTATCAAATTCAAAGTGAATTCTGCCCCGGAAGCGTTCCGAAGGGATGAGCTTTTCGTAGGGATACTGCACTGTCACCGGACGCCGGCGCATGTGGTCAAAGGTAACGGATAGACCCTGACCAATATACTTCGCAGCTTGAACCGCTTCTTTGGTATAGTTACCGACTTGGTTAAGAAACTTAAGCATGGTGTTCTCAATCTGTCTTTTCAAGTTTTAAGCAATTTGCTTTTTCTGAGCGGTTAGCTATGAGCTTTCAGTTTTTTGAGCGGTACTTTTGGGGCAGCTTTAGCAGCTCATTGCCGCTTCACTATCCGCCCCAAAACACTGAATGCACACTAACCGCCGAAAGCAAAAGGAAATGCCAATTTCAGTCCTGCAGTTAGTAGCAGGTTTACCAGCGCCACCGGCAATAGGAACTTCCAGCCCAGATCGAGCAGCTGGTCAATGCGGACGCGGGGTACAGTCCAGCGTAGCAGGATGGCTAGGAAGACAAAGAAATAAGCTTTGAGCAGGGTCATGGTGATTCCCAGCGTTGCGGTAATCATCTGCACCCAAGGAGTTGTTTCACTAACGCCTAACCAGCCGGCTAGCATCCCAATGGGAATCGGAAAATCCCATCCTCCCAAATAAAGCACTGCCACCATCAGGGAAGAAAGCACGAGGTTCACATAGGAAGCGAGATAATACAGAGCGAACTTCATGCCGGCATACTCAGTTTGGTATCCCGCCACCAACTCTTCTTCTGCTTCTGGCAAGTCAAAGGGTAGGCGTTCGCATTCTGCTAAAACCGCAATCCAAAAGATCAGCAAACCCACCGGCTGACGCCAGACATTCCAGCCGATAATTCCATAGCCAGATTGCTGTTGCACAATGTCGATGGTGCTGAGGCTATTGGACATCATGACGATCGCCAGTACCGACAACGCCAGGGGAATTTCATAGCTGATTGACTGTGCTGCTGCCCGCAGTCCGCCTAGTAGGGCGTATTTGTTATTGGAGGCATAGCCTGACATCAGCAAGCCAATGGGCTGAATGCTAGACAGCGCAATCCACAAAAATATGGCCATTCCCACATCTGTGATTACCAGATTCTGTCCGAAGGGTACGATCAGGTAGGACAGAAAGACTGGAATGACCACAATAATGGGTCCGAGGGTAAACAGCAGTGCGTCAGCTTGGGCGGGAATAATATCCTCTTTGAAAACCAGCTTTAGACCATCGGCAACGGGTTGCAGCACGCCAAGAGGGCCAGCAAATTCTGGGCCTATTCGCTGTTGCGCTGCTGCTGAAATTTTTCGCTCTAGCCAGACAGCCACCAGCACCCCTACGGTGGCACCAACAAGCATCAGCACCATCGGCAGGGGCAACCAAAGGACTTTGGCGATCTCTACCGGCACCCCCAAATCTATGAGGGACTGAATAAAAGTTCCTTGCAGATCAATTCCTGGGTTCATGTTTCCCGTTTAGATGATAGATTATGAAGATTTTTTACTGCCCCACTGCTTAGTATATCGCTCGACGGTTTACACCAGAAAATTCAGAG